>NZ_NOZF01000153.1:0-41910 GCF_002258565.1 Rhodococcus sp. 05-2254-6 | reverse complement strand
TCGACGCGCACACCCACCTCGATGCGTGTGGGGCGACCGACGCGGCGAGTGTGGCCGCGATCGTGGACAAGGCCGAGTCCGTCGGTGTCACGCGCGTGGTCACGATCGCCGACGATCTCGATGCCGCGCGGTTCGCGGTCGACGCGGCGTCCTGGGATCCTCGGGTGTGGGCCGCGGTTGCGATCCATCCCACGCGCGCGAACGTGCTCGACGACGCGGCCAAGGCCGAGATCGAGCGATTGGCGTCCGACCCTCGCGTGGTTGCCGTCGGGGAGACCGGGCTGGACTACTACTGGCCCGGCAAGCTCGACGGGTGCGCCACGGTGGCCGAGCAGCACGACGGATTTCGGTGGCACATCGATCTGGCGAAACGACTGGGTAAGCCGCTGATGATCCACAATCGCGAGGCCGACGAGGACCTGCTCGCCGTGCTGACGACGGAAGGCGCTCCCAAGACGGTGATCTTCCACTGCTTCTCCGGCGGTCCCGAGACCGCGAAGGCGTGCGTCGACGCCGGCTACGTTCTCAGCTTTTCGGGGACCGTCAGTTTCAAGAACGCGCACGCACTGCGGGAGGCCGCGGTACTGGTGCCCGACGAGCTGGTGCTGGTGGAGACCGACGCACCGTTCCTCACTCCGCATCCCTTCCGCGGTGCTCCCAACGAGTCGTACTGCCTGCCGTACACCGCGCGGGCGCTAGCCGAGATTCGTGGCCAGGATCCGGCGGAGCTCGCTGCACACGCCACGGCCAACGCGGAGCGCGTGTACGGCCTGTAGCTGCTGAAGTTGCGGCGTGGGTACTAATTCGTTACCGTACCGTGACCGAACTCGGGCGTTCCGACGCCGAAGTCAGCTCGCAAACGCCAGGAATACGAAACTTGTCGACTATCAGACGCCTCAACTCCGCCCGTTCGACCACGCTCTACCTGGTCGTCGCGGCCCTGTTGATGACGCTCGTCGCCGGTGGCGTCATGGCCGTGAGCCGTCACAAGACCGTGACCATCGATGTCGACGGCGACATGATTTCGCTCAGCACGATGAAGACCGACGTCAACAGTGCTCTGGCCGACGCCGGCTATGCGCCGTCGGACAAGGATCTTGTCGTTCCCGCGCCGGACTCCGATCTCAGTGACGGCGACACCGTGGTCCTGCGCCGCGCCCGTGAGATCACGCTGAACGTCGACGGGCAGCCCGAGAACATCTGGACCACCGCCCTGACCGTCGAGGAAGCTCTGCAGCAGACCGGTCTGGCCGAGGACGTGCACGTCTCCGCCTCGCGCTCGGAGCGGCTGCCGCTCGACGGCACCGAACTCGATGTGGCACTGCCCAAGCAGGTCTCGCTCGTCGACGGTGGAGCACCTGCCGCGCCGGTCACCCTGGCCGCACCGACCGTGCGTGAATTCCTCGAAGCAGCGGGTGCGCCGCTCGAGGAAGCCGACACCGTCAGCCCCGATCCCGACGCAGCCGTCACCGACGGCGCCGAGATCGTCGTCACGCGTGACCGCACCGTCACCAAGACCGAAACCACGGACACCGATGCTCCTGAGCAGCGCATCGAGGATCCGACGATGAACATGAGCCGCACCGTCGTCGAGAACCCGGGTGCCCCGGGGGTCTCCGACATCACCTGGAAGATCAACATGGTGAACGGCGTCGAGGTCGGTCGCGAGAAGGTCGACGAGACGGTCAAGGTACCCGCGCAGCCGAAGACCGTTCGCGTCGGAGCGAAGCCGGGTACCGAAGTGCCGCCGGTGGAGAACGGTGCGATCTGGGACGCGCTCGCGCAGTGCGAGGCGACCGGCAACTGGGCGATCAACACGGGCAACGGCTTCTACGGCGGCGTGCAGTTCGACCAGAACACCTGGGAACGCCAGGGCGGACTCAAGTACGCACCGCGCGCCGACCTCGCCACCCGCGAGGAACAGATCGCCATCGCGTCGGTGACACAGAAGTCGCAGGGCTGGGGCGCATGGCCCGCCTGCACCTCGCGCCTGGGTTACCGCTGACTGTCCCGGGTCGTTCCGCGGGCTCCACTCCTGCGTTTCTGGGTCGTTCCGCGGGCTCCACTCCTGGCCCCGTAGAGTTTCCGCCGTGTCCGAACATGTGAGGGGATCTGCGGCTCTGCTCGGTCCTGCCGAAGTCCGCTCCCTCGCCGCCGAGCTCGACGTGCGCCCCACCAAACAACTCGGGCAGAACTTCGTGCACGACGCCAATACTGTTCGACGCATCGTCGCCTCCGCGGGTGTGGGCCCGCAGGACATAGTCCTCGAGGTCGGCCCCGGCCTCGGATCGCTGACACTCGCGCTGCTCGATGTGGCCGAGGCCGTCATCGCCGTCGAGATCGACCCCAAGCTCGCGAACCGATTGCCCACGACGGTGGCCGACCGGGCCCCCACTCTGGCCGATCGGCTGACGGTGATCGAGGCCGACGCGCTGCGCGTACGAGCCGCGGACATTGCGGGGGAGCCGACCGCTCTGGTGGCCAACCTGCCCTACAACGTTGCCGTTCCCGTACTGATCCATCTGTTCTCGGAATTGCCGAGCCTTCGCGTCGCCGTGGTGATGGTCCAGGCCGAGGTGGCCGATCGACTCGCCGCGGTACCGGGAAGCAAGATCTACGGCATCCCCAGCGTCAAGGCCAGATTCTTCGGGGACGTCAAAAGAGCAGGCGCAGTGGGCCGTTCGGTGTTCTGGCCGGTACCCAAGGTCGAGTCGGGGTTGGTCCGCATCGATCGGTACGCCGAGCCGCCGTGGCCGACCGACACCGCGCATCGCAAGGCCGTGTTCGCGGTGATCGATGCCGCCTTCGCGCAGCGACGCAAGACCCTACGAGCAGCCCTGGCCGGGTGGGCAGGCTCCCCGGTTGCCGCCGAACGGCGGTTGCGTGAGGCCGGGATCGACCCCACTGCTCGCGGCGAGACCATCGACGCCGCAGCCTTCGTCCGTTTGGCCGCCACCGAAGCCTGAGGCCCTCTCTCTACAGGTGGATGTCCGTCAGGGCAGTCAGCTCGGTCCACGTCGACGCGCCCTCGCGGGCAGCAGCCACCGGCGCGTAGCGGTCGGCGTCGATCAGAATGCCCACGTCCAGGCCTGTCATCGACGCGATGTCGCCCACCGGAACCTGATAGGTCCGGTACGGGCCGAGAGGCGGGGGATCGGTCTCGAGCCGCAGCGGTTTGTCGAGGATCGGGTCCAGAGACGGCGACTGGTCGAGAACGTATCCGGTGCATGCTGGAGCCGAATCCTGCGACCAGGCCGCGATCTTGAAGAACTGCCGCGGAATGGCGACGCCCCGGTAGATCGGATCGTCGTCGGCGAAGATGCAGCCGCTGAAGACCGAGAGCTTTCGGTCGTACTGCTCGGCGTTTCCCAGCACGTAATCCTCGAGCCCCAGCCACAGTGTCTTCGACTGGTTCAACGTGGCCGTCTGCGGAGCGCACACGGTGTAGTGGAACGTGTCCTCGTTGGCGCGCTCGGCCACTGCACGCTCACCCCACACCGGATCTCGCCGGCGAACCAGATGCCCGCGATCGAGGTCGTTGTTCCGGTACAACTCGTTGCCGGCCTGCTGCGCTGCCGGTAGCCGATCGTCGAGTCGCCAGTTGTCTCCGCGCCCCACATCCTGCAGGCTCGCGCCGTCGATGTTGACGCCGGTGACCGCGGCGAGGCGTCGGGCAGGGTCGATGGACACCGAGAAGTGCGTGTACGGAAGAACCACCACATCGGCGCGATCGGGCAACGGAACGTCGATGTCGGCCAGGAACTTCGGGTCGAAACCGAGTGGTGTCGTCATCTGCCCATTGACTCACGTACCGGTTACCGGAGGGTGAACCGCCGCCAGGTATCGCTCGTTCAGTCTCGCGTGCCGCTCGGCCACGATGCGGCATTCCTCGCGTAGTTCCGGTGGATCGAGCACTGTGAAATCGGTGTCGAACGCTGCGAGCCACCGCGCGATCGAGGGCAGCGAATCTCCGGCCAACACCACCGCGCAGGTGCCCTCGTCGATGGATTCCATTGTGCCCCATTGCTCGTCGATCATCGGGGCGATCTGCTCGATCGGGGCGTGCAACGCGATCCGCGCCTGAACCTGAGTGAACGCACGATCGATTCCCTTCGAGACGAAAGCCGCCGCACCGCCAGGCGGCAGCTCCCGCGGAGTGAACCGCGGGCCCGTCGGAATTTTCGGATCCAGGCGATCCACTCGATACGACCGCCAATCCTCCCGCAGCACATCCCAACCCAGCAGATACCAGCGTGCCCCCGCCCGCACCAGGCTGTACGGCTCCACCTCGCGCCTGGACTCGGAACCGTCGTGCTTGCGGTAGTCGAACCGCAACCGCTCGTGGGCGTGACATACCGCCGCCACCGTGGACAGCACCGACGCATCCACTGCCGAACGCGCGGTCTGCTCCACCACATCGATCCGCAACGCGTCGAGCCGATGCTGGATGCGCGACGGCATCACCTGCCGCAACTTCGTCAACGCCCGCAACGACGCCTCGCCGATGCCCGCCACCGAGCCACCGGCCGCCGACTGCAATCCGAACGCCACCGCCAGCGCCTCGTCGTCGTCGAGCAACAGCGGCGGCATCTCGGCACCGGGACCGAGTTGATAGCCGCCACCGACTCCCGGCGTCGCATTGACCGGGTAACCGATGTCGCGCAGCTTGTCCACATCGCGCCGCAGCGTCCGAGGAGTGACGTCGAGTCGCTCCGCCAGTTCTGCGCCCGCCCAATCACGACGCGTCTGCAGCAGAGACAACAGCCGCAACAACCGAGCCGATGTTTCCTTCATGACGTCACGATGCCACGCATTGCGGACAACTACAGTCCGCATCGGCCGAACGTTGCGGCCCCGAAGTCCACTGAATGTGACATTGACCCCCGAAAAGGTCACTGAATGTCACATCGACTACCCACCGGAGGCCGCCCTGGTGGTGAACTCGGTCGCTGTTTCTCCACTACTGTAGTTACTCGTGCTGTCTGTCGTTCCCACACCCGTCGTCGTTCGGGCCCCGTCGAAGGTGAATTTGCATCTGTCGGTCGGTGACCTGCGTCCCGATGGCTTTCACGAGCTGACGACGGTGTTCCAGGCGCTCTCGCTCTCGGACGAACTGTCGGTGGTTCCGGCCAAGACGCTCTCGGTTCGGGTGCGCGGCGACGACGCGAGAGTGGTTCCCACCGATTCACGGAATCTCGTGTGGAAGGCCGCCGAGTTGCTGGGGCATCGGGTGGGGCGAGAGCCGTCGGTGGAGATCACCATCGACAAGGGAATTCCGGTGGCCGGTGGGATGGCAGGCGGAAGTGCCGATGCTGCCGCGACTCTGGTGGCACTGAACGCGATGTGGCACCTCGATCTCTCGCGCGACGAGCTCGACGAGGTGGCGGCCCAACTCGGCAGCGACGTGCCGTTCTCGTTGCACGGCGGAACGGCGGTCGGAACCGGTCGCGGGGAGAAGCTGCTTCCGGTGCTCTCGCGCAACAGTTTTCAGTGGGTGCTTGCGTTGGCGAAGGGCGGTCTGCAAACGCCTGCCGTCTACAACGAGCTCGACGAACTGCGGGCCAAGGGTGATCCGCCTCGCCTCGGCGGCACCGAGGATCTGATGCATGCGCTGGCGTCCGGCGATGCGCGTGCGCTCGCGCCGCTGCTCGGCAACGATCTGCAGGCCGCTGCCGTGTCGCTGATGCCGCAGTTGCGTCGCACGCTGCGTGCGGGAGTCACCGCCGGGGCGTTGGCGGGCATCGTGTCCGGCTCGGGCCCCACCTGCGCGTTCCTGTGCGCCGACGCCGACGCGGCGGTGTCGGTGAGCGCTGAATTGTCCGGTGCAGGCGTGTGCCGCACCGTCCGTGTTGCGAGTGGACCGGTTCCCGGTGCTCGTGTTGTCACTAGCGAATCGATTGGTTTTTCCTGATGGTCAATCTCGTCAATCTCGAAAACGTCAGCAAGTCCTTCGGCGTCAAGCCGCTGCTCGACGGTGTCTCCCTCGGCGTGCAGGAGGGCGAACGCATCGGCATGGTCGGCCTCAACGGCGGCGGCAAGACCACCACCCTCGAGGTGCTCGCGGGCATCGAGCCGCCCGATTCGGGACGCGTCAGCCGCGTCAATGGCCTGCGCATGGCCGTCGTCACCCAGCGCGGAGTGCTGCCTCCCGGGTCTACCGTCGGCCAGGTGGTCCTCGACCCCCTCGGAATGGCCGAGCACGAGTGGGCGGGCGACTCTCGGGTGCGAAACATCCTGACGGGCATCGGTATTGCCGATCTCGGGCCTGCAGGTAGTTCGGGACTCGACGCGCCGATCGACAACCTCTCGGGCGGCGAGCGTCGACGAGTTGCGTTGGCAGCGGCCCTGGTTCAGGATCTGGACCTGCTGGTGCTCGACGAGCCGACCAACCACCTCGACGTCGAGGGCGTGCAGTGGTTGGCTGCGCACCTGGTCAGCCGTCGCAGTGCGCTGGTGGTCGTCACCCACGATCGCTGGTTCCTCGACACCGTCGCCAATCGCACGTGGGAAGTGGTCGGTGGCGGCGTCGAGGCCTACGAGGGTGGTTACAACGACTGGGTGTTCGCCCGGGCCGAGCGGTCCCGTCAGGCCGACGCGTCCGAGGAGCGTCGACGCAACCTCGCGCGCAAGGAACTGGCCTGGCTGCGCCGCGGTGCCCCGGCCCGTACCTCCAAGCCGAAGTACCGCATCGAGGCGGCCGAGGCTCTGATCGCCGACGTTCCCGCCCCGCGTGACTCCGTCGCGTTGTCCTCGTTCGCTCAGCGCCGGCTCGGCAAGGTCGTCATCGAACTCGAGGACGCGCGCCTCGAGACCCCCGACGGCCGCGAATTGGTGAAGGACTTCACCTGGCGCCTGGCTCCCGGTGAGCGCGTCGGTCTCGTCGGCGTCAACGGTTCGGGCAAGACGACCATGCTCCGCACGCTCGCCGGTGAACTGCAGCCTGCTGCCGGCAAGCGCATCCAGGGCCAGACCGTCAAGATCGGTTGGCTGAAGCAGGAATTGGACGACCTACCCAAGAAGCTGCGTGTTCTCGACGCGGTCAAGGAAGTGGCCGAGCGGATCACGCTGGGCGACAGAGAGATTTCTGCGGGGCAGCTCGCGGAGCGGCTCGGTTTCACCCCGGCGCGTCAACGCACTCCCGTCGGAGATCTCTCCGGTGGCGAGCGTCGTCGGCTGCAGCTCACTCGCGTGTTGATGGCCGAGCCGAACGTGCTGTTGCTCGACGAGCCCACCAACGATCTGGACATCGACACCCTCCAGCAGCTCGAGGACATCCTCGACGGCTGGGCGGGCACTCTCGTCGTCATCAGTCACGATCGGTACCTGATCGAGCGCATCTGTGATTCCACGTGGGCTCTGTTCGGCGACGGCAAGCTCACCAACCTGCCAGGCGGCATCGAGGAGTACCTGCGCAGGCGGGCCGTCCTCGCCGCCGACGCGACGCCGGACTCGCTGACCACCGGAAGTGCGCCGCGCAAAGCCACCCGTGATGCGGCCTCCGAGCGCGCTGCCCGTAAGGAACTCAGCAAGCTCGAGAAGCTCGTCCTCCGGCTCTCCAAGCGTGAGGTCGAACTGCACGCCGAACTCGTCGACGCGTCCACCGAGCAGGGCAAGCTCGTCGCCCTCGACACCGAACTCAAGCAGGTCCTCGCCGACAAGGATGTCGCCGAGGAACGATGGATGGAACTGGCCGCCGAGTTGGAGTAGTGCGGAGCCGCATGTGACTAGCTGAGTAACGGGTCGTTCCGCAGGCTCCACTCCTGGCTCGTAGCCTGCTACGAAGTTTCGTGCACGTGCGCGCAGCGCATACTGGGGTCATGACATCGGTCGTCGCGGAAGTACTCGGTTCGGATTTTGCCCGTCTGCATCCCAAGGTTCAGTGGCGCTTCGGATTGCAGTCCTCGGACGATCTCGCTCAGTTCGGAGTGGGCGTGATGGAGGAGATGACGCATTCTCGGCTGGTGCCGCCGCCGTTGCTGTGGGCCGGACGCAAGCGCGGTCTCTTTCCCGCCGGTGTCGGCAAGGACGTGCCGTTCACCATTGCCAACTATGCGTATGTCGACGAATTGGGCCGCGAGACAATGTCTTTCGTGCGTCGCTTCGCTTTCGCGGGTCGCCCGCAGGGGATGAACTCGGTGATGGTGTCCTCCGCCGAGTCCGACGCATATGCCCTGGACTATCTGGGTTTCTCTTCGGACATGGTGGTGCACACCAGGTGTGAGGTCGATGCCGATGGCGGGCTGATCCTCGAGAGCGAGGTGCCGCGATTCCTGCTCGGCCCGCTGGCACCGAAGTTGCCCAAGGTGGCGTCGGCAGTGACGATCGGTCGGGAGTGGTGGGATGCGGCCGAGGAGCGGCATCGCATCGAGATCGAGGTGAAGAGTCCGGTGCTCGGACAGCTGTTTCTCTATCGAGGGTGGTTCACTGCGGAAGAGCGGCCCTGTCTCGCCGCCGACATTCCCGATGACGCGCGTCCGCGGTCGGTCGAGTCTCGCGAATAGCGCTACTGTTACGCGTCGAACGATCTGCGTGTGAAGGAGTCAACAGTGGCCGTTGTCGAAGCCGAGATCGTGGGCGGAGTAGGGCATATCGTCCTGAACCGGCCGGAGGCTCTGAACTCGTTGAACGGTGCGATGATCGAGGGCATCCGCACCGCACTCGACGCGTGGCGAGACGACGATGCGGTCACGTCCGTTCTGGTGACGAGCAGTTCACCCAGGGCATTCTGTGCAGGCGGGGACATCAAGGCGATTCGGCAGGCCGTCGTCGACGGTGACAACGAGGCCGGCCCGGCGTATTTCGCGGCGGAGTACGACCTCGACGAACTGATCGCGAACTACCCCAAGCCGTACATCGCCGTGATCGAAGCCGCGGCTTTCGGCGGTGGATTGGGCATTTCGATTCACGGCAGCATCCGCATCGTCACCGAGAACGCCGTGTTGGCCATGCCGGAGACGGCGATCGGGTTCGTGCCGGATGTCGGGTCGAGCTATTTTCTGTCGCGCCTGCCGGGCCATGTCGGACGGTACCTGGCGCTGACGGGAACTCGTATCTCCGGATCCGATGCGCTCGCACTGGGATTGGCGACGCACTTCTGCCCCAGTGACTCGGTGGAGAGCCTGAAAACAGACATACTCGCCGGCGTTGCCGTCGACGAGGTGTTGAATCGATACACCACTGCGCCGTCGACGACCGAGCTGTCGTTCGACGCGGAGGCGGTGGCAGCGGTGTTCGAAAAGGAATCGCTCGTCGACATCATCGACGCACTGGTGTGCGACACACCGTGGTCGCGGACGACGAAGACCCAGTTGGCGACGCTGTCGCCGACATCTCTGATGGCCACCGACGCGCTGATCGCACGCGGAGCAGACAGCACGTTGCGTGAATGCCTCGATCGGGAGTTGCGGATGGCGACGTGGATCATCACCGAACCGGACTTCGCCGAGGGTGTTCGTGCAGTGTTGGTCGACAAGGACCGAGCGCCGCAATGGAAGCCTCTGGTGCTCGAGATGGTGCGACCAGAGGCATTCCAGCAGCTGCTGTGACCGGTACGGGTCAGCGGTAGCCCTTGGCGGGGTTCTGCAGGTCCAGCACGATGGTCTGGCCGTTGGAGCGCACGTGGATCTCGGGGTTCTGCAGGCCACCCGAGACGAGGTATTCGCCGAGGAGCTGGAGCAGCTCGTCGGGGCCGACGGAGGTGTCGGGGGTGCGGATGTCGCCGGTGCGGCTGCCGAGCTCGTTCTGGGTCAAGCGTCCCGCGATGCGTACCGAGGCGACACCCATGGCGGTGCGACGGTCGGGTCCCTGGCCACGACCGAGCGACGGCGAGGCGGTGGAGCCGTGAGACGTGGAGCGGCCGTTGGTGGGCAGGCCGTGTTCTGAGATCTGATCGCTTGTAGTCACTTCAACCTCGTTCGATTCCGTGGCGGGCTTCTCTGGACGACGTCGATCCGCGCGGGGGGTCGTTGAATCCGTGTCGGACGACGTTGCTGGTGCAGGCGTTGTTGCGGACGCCTTCTCGGTGGACGTGACCACTGCCTCCGACTTCTCGGTGGACGGGGTCTCGACCGCCTTCTCGGCGGGCGCTGCCGCCGAAGAATCGGTGCGGCCACCGGCGGGTGAAGCGGAGTCGGACTTCGGCGGCGTCGCCAAACGATGCGCGGGAGCGCCACCGACCTTGATCCCGGCCAGTGGGTAGTTCGATCCCTTTGTCATGTCGTTTTCCACTTCATCGTGATTCCCAGGTGGTTCCGCGCCGAGATGTCACGATCGGGTATCGATCAGGACGGGCTACTCGGCGTCGAGCACGCAGAAACGTACTCGAAGTTTGTTCGGACAGGCTGAGAGTAGCATCACGATTGTTTACGACGCTATTTTTTGACCGAAGTTCTTGTTCTGGATCCTGAACCACACAGCGAATCCCCAGGCCACGAACGCGGCGTACACGAGGTAGAGAACCGCGGACGGATAGAACCCGGCGACGATCAGCAGCGGAACACCCACGATGTCCACCGCTATCCAGATCAGCCAGAACTCGGTGAGCCCACGGGCCATTCCGAAGGTCGCCAGCATGGATCCGGTGAAGATCCACGCGTCGGCCCACTTGCCGAACGAACCGAGGTAGCCGAACAGTTGCGCGAACACCACCGTGCCGACGATCGCGACGACGAGCATCGCCGTCCGCTCCCGCGCCGTGCCCCATCGCGGCAGAACCGCGGCCCCGGACCGCTTCGAATCGCGCAGCCAGCGCATCAACCCGTAGACGCTCACGGCGATGAACATCAGCTGTCGCCCGGCCTGGCCGTACAGATCGAGTGCCTGCGGAGTATGGAACACGCCGCCGAGAAAAACGGTGAACAGCAGTGCATTTCCGATGATCCCGACCGGCCACGCCCACACGACGCGTCGCATTCCCCCGATCGCCGAGAGCAAGCCGAAACCGTTGCCGACCACCTCACGCCACAGAATCGGGTGCCCCAGAACGGAGAATTCTGCGTCGAGCAGATCGATCAGCACGGGTTGCTACTGATCACCCGCGGCGACGAGCGGTTCGAGGGTGAGCTCGGGCATCTCCTTCTGGATGTACTGCAGACGCCACTTGTCGCTCACCAGTGCCAACAGCGCGCCGTCGGTGCGAGTGAAGACCTCGACACCGCGTTGGCGACCCAGTTCGACGGCCGAGGCTGCATCGGTGCGTCGAGCAAGGGAGTATCCGAGCGGTTCCATTCGAGCGTCGACGCCGAACTCGGTCTTCATGCGTGCGGTGACCACCTCGAACTGCATGGGTCCGACGGCGGCGAGCACGGGGGACGCGTCGCCGCGAATGTCGTTGCGCAGCACCTGAACGACGCCCTCGGAATCGAGTTGCTCGACGGCGCGGCGGAACTTCTTGTACTTGTCGGCGCTGTCGACGCGCAGTGCCGAGAAGTGCTCGGGTGCGAACGACGGAATGGGCGGGAACTCGACCTTCTTGTCGGTGTAGAGCGTGTGACCCGGGGCGAGCGCGGTCGCGTTGACCAGGCCGACGATGTCTCCCGGGTAGGCGTTCTCGACGGTCGTACGATCGCGACCGAACACCGTCAACGCGTACTTGGTGGTGAACGGCTTCTTGGTTTGCGAGTGGGTGACGACCATGCCGCGCTCGAACACTCCGGACACCACGCGCATGAACGCCAGTCGGTCGCGGTGCGCGGTGTCCATGCCCGCCTGCACCTTGAACACGACGGCGCTGAACGGGTCGGTGACCTCGCGTACGCCGCCGGAGACGTCGTCACGCGGGCCGGGTGACGGCGCGAGGGCCACGAGGGTGTCGAGAATCTGCCGAACGCCGAAGTTGAGCATCGCGGAGCCGAAGATCACCGGCGACGTCTGGCCGGCCAGGAACATCTCCTGATCGTGCTGTTGACCGCTCGAGATCAGCAGATCGCTCTCCTCGACGGCGGTGTCCCAGTCGACGCCCTCACGTTCGGCGGCGGCCTCGGCCGTCATGAATTCCTCGGGAGCGATGGTCGCGCCACCAGCGGTGCGGGTGAAGCGTATGTAGCTGCCGTCCTGCACGTCGAGCAGGCCGCGGAAGTCACCGGCGATCCCGACGGGCCAGTAGAGAGGCGTCGGCGTCAGGCCGATTCGCGACTCGATCTCGTCGAGCAGCTCGAGCGGCGACTGGCCCGGGCGGTCCCACTTGTTGATGACGGTGATGACCGGGATGCCGAACTGCCGGCACACCTGGAAAAGCTTGAGCGTCTGCGGTTCGAGTCCCTTGGCGGCGTCGATCAGCATCACGGCCGCGTCGACGGCGGTCAGCACGCGGTAGGTGTCCTCGGAGAAGTCGGCGTGGCCGGGAGTGTCGACGAGGTTGATGACGTTGGTGATCTCGGCGTCGGGGGAGGTCTGGTAATTGAACTGCAGCGCAGTCGAACTCACCGAGATACCGCGGGCCTTCTCCATCTCCATCCAGTCGGAGACGGTGGAGCGGCGGCCGGCCTTGCCGTGGATGGCACCGGCCTCGGAGATGACACGGGCATGCAGGGCGAGGGCTTCGGTGAGCGTCGACTTACCGGCGTCGGGGTGCGAGATCACCGCGAATGTTCGACGCCTCGCGACCTCGGTCTCGAGCTCTTTGGCCTGGCCTCGGGTGGTCCCGGACTCGTCGAGCGCAGCCGGTCCGGACCCTTCGAGCGTTGCGTCGACGTCGGGGGTGCTGGACGGGGTACTCACGAAGACCTCATTCTCGTAGCAAGGGCGGCACCGAAAGAGTGGCCGGGGCAAAATCAAAGGATACGCGGCCCGTTGTTCCCCTCGGTCGGGGCGGGAGTGCCTACTGTGAACGGTAGGCCGGGAGATCCCTCACGAGGAGACGTGCGTTGAGCAAGTTCACCGAAGAGATGTTCGAGACCGCGAGCACCAGCAAGCACGGTCTGGTGACCGGCGAGCCCGACGAGGCGCTTCGGCAGTCCTGGGGTGAGATCCACGAGCAGGCGCGGCGAATGGCCGGGGCTCTGGCCGACGCAGGCGTCGAACACGGGGACGCGATCGGGATTCTGGCCGGTCAGCCGGTGGACATAGCGCCTGCGTGCCAGGCGACGTGGATGCGCGGGGGATCGGTGACGATGCTGCACCAGCCCACTCCGCGGACCGACCTCGCCGTCTGGGGCGAGGACACCGAGACCGTTGTGCGGATGATCGAGGCCAAGGCCGTGATTCTCGGGGCACCGTTCGACATCGCCGCACCCCTGCTCGAGGAGCGCGGAATCACCGTGCTGAAGATCGAGGACATGAAGACCGGTCGCGATATCGATCCGGTGCCGACGGCCGAGTCCGACATCGCGCTGCAGCAACTGACGTCCGGCTCGACCGGTTCGCCGAAGGCCGTGCGGATCACACACGAGAACTTCTACGTCAATGCTTACGCCATGATCGATCGCATCGAATTCGATGTCGATTCCGACGTGATGGTCAGCTGGCTGCCGCTGTTCCACGACATGGGAATGGTGGGCTTTCTGTCGGTGCCGATGCAGGTCGGCGCCGAGGTCGTCAGCATCACTCCACTGGACTTCCTGCGCTCGCCGCTGTTGTGGGCCAAGCTGATTCACAAGTACCGCGGAACCGTCACCGCAGCACCGAACTTCGCGTACTCGCTGCTGGCGCGGCGGCTGCGTCAGGCCGAGGACGATCTGGATCTCGACCTGTCCACTCTGCGCTATGCCTGGAACGGAGCCGAGCCGGTCGACCCGGACACCATGACCGCGCTCGCCGAGGCCGGGGCCCCGTACAAGCTCAACCCGCTGGCTCTGGCCCCGGTCTACGGAATGGCGGAAACGACTCTCGCAGTGTCGATTCCGGATCCCGATCAGGGACAGGTGATCGATGTGGTCGACGCGGACCTGCTCGAGACCCTCGGTCGCGCCGTCCCGTCGACCCGTGGCAACACCCGTTCGCTCGCGACGCTCGGCAAGTTCGTTCCCGGATTGGAGGGACGCGTCGTCGACAAGGAGGGACAGGTGCTCACCGCTCGCGGCGTGGGCATCATCGAGGTGCGGGGTAAGGCCGTCACCCCCGGCTACATCACCGTCGAAGGCCCGGTGTCGACGGTCGACGCGGACGGCTGGCTCGATACCGGCGACGTCGGCTACATCACCGAGGACGAACTGGTGGTCGTCTGCGGACGTATCAAGGACGTCATCATCATGGGTGGTCGCAACATCTATCCCACCGACATCGAACGGGCCGCGGGCACTGTTGCCGGTGTGCGGCCGGGCAATGCCGTCGCCATCCGGCTCGATGCCGGTGAGAAACGCGAAAGCTTCGCTGTGGCAGTGGAAACCAACGACATCGACAAGCCGGACGAGGTCAAACGCATCGAACGTGAAGTGATCCACGCGGTGCACTCGGAGGTGGGTGTGCGACCGCGAACCGTTGCGGTGTTGGGGCCGGGCAGCATTCCGAAGACGTCGAGCGGCAAACTGCGACGGGCGAATTCGGCGTCGCTACTGAACTGACGCGAACGGCGGGGACCTCACACCCTTTCTGCGGGGTGCGCGCCTGCGTTCGGACGCGAGAACAGGCGCGCGCCTCACAACAGGGGTGTGAGGTTCAGCGCGGGTGCACCCGATTCTGCGCCGCTTCCAGTCCGGCCGACAGCAGCAGCTCCGCGGCGTCCGCGGCTTCCTCGACGACGACGCCGAGATCCTTGCGCTCGGCCGCCGAGAACGGCTTGAGCACGAACGACGCCGGATCCATTCGGCCCGGTGGCCTCCCGACGCCGACGCGAACCCGTAGGTAGTCCTTGGTGCTCAGGTGCTGGGAGATCGAGCGGAGTCCGTTGTGGCCGCCTTCGCCGCCGCCGAGTTTGAGTCGCAGAGCACCGAAGTCGATGTCCAGCTCGTCGTGCACCACCACGATGTTCGCCGGCTCGATCGAGAAGAATCGCGCCAACGCAGCCACCGGCTGGCCCGAGAGATTCATGAACGTCCGCGGCTTGGCGATGATCACCGAGCGAGCGCCGAGGCGGGCCTGGACGACGTCGGAATTGGACTTCTTGTGCGAGGAGAACGCCCCGCCGATGCGTCCGGCAAGAGCGTCGGCGACCATGAAACCGACGTTGTGGCGGGTCTTTTCGTACTGCGGGCCGGGATTGCCGAGGCCGACGATCAGGGCAGGCGCTGTACTTTCGGCACTCACGGGGTCAACACTCACGCTCGTCATTGTCGCATCACGCCTTCGAAACGAACGACGCGCTGTTCCCGGTGTGGGAGCAGCGCGTCGTACGCGGTCGGTGGAGCGAGATCAGCTGTCGCTGTCCTTGCTCTCCTCGTCGGCCGAATCCTCGTGGCTCTCGGCCTCTTCCTGAGTTTCGGCCTCGCCCTCCTCGGAGATCGGCTCGGTGCCTTCGCCGTCGGCTTCGAGCTCTTCCTCGGACGGTGCCTCGGTGACGTTGACGAGCAGCTGCTCGGGGTCGGACGTCAGGGTGACGCCCTCGGGCAGCTCGACGTCCTTTGCGTAGTACTGCGTATCGATCGGGTTGTCCTCGACGGAGATGACGAAGTTCTCCGGGATCTCCAGGGCGTCGGCCTCGATCTCGATGTAGGTGGAGTCGGTGACCACCAGGGTGCCGGGCGCGGCATCGCCTTCGACGATGATGTTGACCTCGACGGTGACGCGCTCGCCCTTCTTGAGGACGAGGAGGTCGGCGTGCTCGATGCTGCGACGGATCGGGTGCACGACGATCGACTTGGTCAGCGCCAGCTGCGACTTGCCGTCGATGTCGAGGGTGAGCACGGCGTTGGTGCCGTCGTTACGCAGCACAGCTGCGAACGCGCGAGCGTCCAGCGCGAGGTGCTGGGGGTCGGTGGCGTGTCCGTACAGAACGGCGGGAACGAGGCCGTCGCGACGTGCGCGGCGAGCTGCGCCCTTGCCGAATTCGGTGCGGACCTGCGCAGTGAGATTGTTTACCTTCGATGCCATGGTGCTACATGCTCCTGATAACTGTGGTTCGTGCGGCGTACTTCGTCGGGCGGTCAAGCTCGTCGGGGCGGACACGAACGAGCGCGGCCAACGGGGCCGAGCCGCGTCGATTACGGTGGATCCGGAACGATTCGGATCTACCCTCGCCGAGACAACCTGGGAAACAATACACGACCACGTCTTGTGCGTGGAAGCTCGACCCCTGCTAGGAGCCCGGAGTGGAGCCGGCGTAACGACCGCAGTTACTGCCGTGCACCTGCGAGCGCAGCGAGCAGATCCGACGCGATGCCCCGTGCCACCACGATGGCGTCATCGCGAGCTCCCGCCGTCCCCATGACCACGGCACCCTCGTGCAGCACCGACAGTCGGGTTCCCAGCTGTTCGGCGTCGGGGTATCCGGCTTCGGTGGCCAGTCGCGCGAACAACGATCTGGTCCAGGCTTTCTCGGACTCGATGATCGCGAGCACCGGGCTGTCGGTGCCGCCGAACTCGGCGAAGGCGTTGACGAATCCGCAGCCGCGATGGTTGTCGCGCATCCAGACGTCCAGGGCGTCGTACACCCCGAGGATCCGGGTGTCACCGGGTTCGAGGGCATCGACGAATTCCGTCACGTGATCGCACCACAGAGCGTATCGACGGGTGAGGTATCGCTGCACCAGGCCGTCCTTGGAGCCGAATCGGTCGTACAGGGTCTTCTTCGTGGTGCCGGCCTCCTCAGCGATCAGGTCGACTCCGACGGCTCGGATGCCGCGCGCGTAGAACAGCTCGCTCGCGACGGTCAGGATGCGTTCTCCGGCGGGGGTGAGGGGCTTGTCGAGCATGGTTGCCTTCCGAAAGCGCTGGTGAGAAGCAGGTGCACTGCAAGTATACAGACCTGTATGTTTACCTCGCAGCATGAAAGCGAATGTCGACGCCGTCGCAGGTACGGCCCTGGTGGTGCTGTGGAGTTCGGGCTTCATCGGAGCCGAACTCGGTACAGCCGAAGCCCCCGCGCACACTCTGCTGGCCTGGCGTTATGTCGCGGCTGCGGTGCTACTGATCGCCTGGTGCCGATATCGCAGGCTGACCCCCACCTGGCGTGCCATCCGAATCCACGCAGTCCTCGGCCTCTTCTGTCAGTTCCTGTACCTCGGTGCCACGATCACCGGGATCGGGATGGGAGTGCCGCCTGGAGTCGCCGCATTGATCGCCGCACTTCAGCCGCTGGTCGTCGCGACGGCGTCGAGCAGGATCTTCGCCGAACGCGTCGGAGGACGGCAGAGTCTGGGGCTCGTCGTCGGCATCGCGGGTGTCTCGCTGGTGGTGCTGGGGGACCTGTCCGGTGCCGACCTCGCCTGGCCCGTCTATCTACTACCGGCGGCCGGAATGCTGGCTCTGTCGATGGGCACGATCGGTCAGCGAGTGCTGGCACCGAAGGAACCGATCGCACTGTCGATGGCCATCCAATGTTCCATCAGTGCAGTCGGTTTCATGACGTGGAGCGCGTTGGCCGGTGATGTCGCACCGCCCATGACGACGGGCTTCTGGGCGGCCGTGGCGTGGACGGTCGTGCTCTCGACCTTCGGTGCGTACGGCGCGTACCTGTTCGTGGTGCGTCGCAACGGGCCCACCCGCGCCAGCGTGTTGCTCTACCTGACCCCGCCGACGACGATGGTGTGGGCCTGGATCATGTTCGGCGACGCGATCACCTGGCTCGGACTCGGTGGGCTGGTGATCTCCGCAGTCGGTGTGGCCGCCTATGTGAGCGGAACGTCAACCCCTGCTACGAGCCCGGAATGGAGCCTGCGGAACGACCAAAAACCGGTCACGCACCTGCGAGCGCAGTGAGCATCGTGTCCAATTCGGCGAATGTGACGAAATAGTGGGGAGATGCACGAACGACCGCGTCGAGCCCCCGGCCGGTCATGTCCAGGCGGGTCGAGCTGCGATGGCTGACGGTCACGGTCACCCCGCGCTCCCCGAGTCGGTCGCGCACGGCCACGGGATCTTCGCCGTCCACGGTGAACGAGACGATGCCGTTCTTGCGGTCGCCGAGGTCGTGCACGGTCACTCCGGGGATCTTCCGGAGCCCGGCCCGCAGGTATTCGGCACGTTCGACAACGGCCTCCTCGACCTGGTCGACGCCGAGCTCGAGGAGATAGTCGACGGCCGCCCCGAGCGCGAGCCTGGCCGCGATGTCGCATTCCCAGAACTCGAATCGCGTGGCATCGTCGGCCATTCGGTACGTCTGTCGGTCGACCCATTGAGCGCTGTGCAGGTCGAGGGCCGGCGGATGCAGTGTCGACGCCAATCCCGGTCGCAGGTAGAGGAAGCCGGTTCCGCGGGGGCCGCGCAGCCATTTGCGGCCGGTGGCCGAGAGAGCATCGACTCCCAATTCCTCGACGTCGATGCGCATCTGCCCGATGGACTGGCAGGCGTCGAGCAGGACCAGTGCGCCGTGGCGGTGCGCGAGATCGGCGACAGCACGGGCAGGATTGATCAGACCGCCGTTGGTGGGGGCGTGCACCACCGAGACCAGTTTCACCCGGTCGTCGAGCATCGATTCGAGTGCGTGCACGTCGATGCGTCCCGATTCGTCACTCGGGACGATCTCCACCGTTGCGCCGGTGACCTCGGCGCGGTGGAGGGCGGAGATCGCGTTGCTGGCGTACTCGGCCTCGCCCAGCAGTATTCGATCACCGGGGGACAGCGGCACCGAGTAGAAGAAGTCTGTCCAGGCCCTGGTCGCAGAATCGCTCAGTGCGATGCTCGCTGCCGGGGCTCCGATCAAGGTTCCGATCGAGGTCTTGACCGCGGCGAGATCGTCGAGTCGTTCGTTCGCGGCCCGGTACCCACCGATTTCCGCTTCCCGGCGCAGGTGTTCGATCGCGGTATCGAGGACGACGGTCGGAGGTAGAGACGATCCGGCGCTGTCGAGAAAGACCCGGCCCGACGCACCGGGGGTGTCGCGTCGAATGCGGTCGTGATCAAGCATCGGTCGTCCTTTCGGTAGCGAACTCTCGGGCACCAGAGTTCCACAATCGGTAGCCTCGATCAGACGAGGGATCGCGGCGTTTTCGATCCCCGCGGCTGGGTACGTACTCCGAGCGGAGAACGTGTTGAGTGCGGAAAGAAGGAATGAGTGTCGTCCAACGAGAAGTCTCTCGGGCTGAGCTCGCGCCCAGCAGCAGAGGCATATGTATCGAAGGTGTGTTTCAAGCTGGGGCCACCGGCTCTCATCGGTGCCGAACTCGAGTGGCTCACCGCCCTCGACGACGGAACGCGTCCGACCCTCCCAGCTCTGGCCGCTGCGCTCGGTGTTCACTCCCCGCGCAGTATCGATCCCGAGTCACCCGCCCTGTCGTTGCCGGGCGGCAGCATCGTCACCGTCGAACCCGGCGGTCAGGTCGAATTGTCCAGTTCGCCTTATCTATCCGTTTCCCAACTCGCACCGATGCTCGACGCCGATGCGCGGTTGCTACGGGACATTCTCGGTAAGGCCGGCATCGATATCGCGTCCGTTCCGGCCGATACTGCTCGGGCACCCGAACGTCTCCTCGTGCTACCGCGGTACTGCGCGATGGAGAATCGGTTCACCACCATCGGCCCCTTCGGAAAGCTGATGATGTGCAACACCGCAGCGGCTCAAGTGAGCGTCGACGCGGGTCGTGATCGTGCCGAGGTCGCCGCGCGCTGGCACATGCTCCACGTCATCGGGCCTGCCTTCGTGGCTGCGTTCGCTCGATCTCCCGAACTTTCCGGTGCACCCGCGGGACGCTGGGCATCCCAGCGGATGCGGACCTGGCTCGAACTCGATTCCAGCAGAACGGATTCGAGCAGAACGTCGGCGCCCAACACCGGCGACCCGATCACCGACTACGCACGGTGGGCGCTCGACGTTCCGTTGCTCTGCATCCAGGGCGTCACGCAGAACTGGGAAGCGCCGCCCGGCACCACGTTCGCGCAATGGGTGGACGATCCCGGCATCGTCGGACGCCCGCCGACCTACAGCGATCTGGACTATCACCTGACCACCCTGTTCCCTCAGGTGCGCGCCTGCGGGCACTTCGAGATTCGCTATCTCGACGCGCAGCCGGACGGGCAGTGGGTGGTTCCGGCGGCGGCGTTCGAGGCGCTGCTGTCCACACCCGAACTGGTGGCCCGAGCCACCGAGATCGGCGGCGGTACGGCGGGACGGTGGCTCGACGCGGCCCGCGTCGGGCTGGCAGATCGCGAGCTCCGCACAGCCGCAACCGAATTGCTCGATCTCGCAGCGGAGGTCGGTGGCGAGTTCTCCGACCACCTGTCGGCAGCGTCTCGCCGGTGCAGTGCCGGCGAGCCGCCCAGCGAACTCGACACGGCGGCACGGGAACTTCGGACTCGAAAGGAATCGGTGTGAGCGTCGAACAACTCAGGAACAGGATAGAAACCGTACTCACGCGCAGCCGAGCCCGCAGTGCGGCGCTCACCGATTGCGTGGACGAGACCGAATTGATGTCGCAGCATTCGCCGTTGATGAGCCCGCTGGTCTGGGATCTCGCCCATATCGGTAGCCAGGAAGAGCTCTGGCTCGTCCGCGATGTCGGTGGACGGGATCCGGTGCGTCCCGACATCGACGAGCTGTACGACGCCTTCAAGCACTCTCGTTCCTCGCGTACGTCGCTTCCGCTGCTCACTCCGGACGAGGCGCGCGTCTACGTCCAGACCGTCCGTGACAAGGCCTGGGATGTACTCGACCACAGCACTTTCGAGGGTAGGCCGGTCGAGAAACATGGCTTTGCATTCGGCATGATCGCCCAGCACGAGCAGCAACACGACGAGACCATGCTCGCGACCCATCAACTGCGTTCGGGACCTGCGGTTCTGACCGCTCCTGCGCCTCCCAGTTCGGCCACACCGGTGTCGGGCGAGGCCGTCATCGCCGGTGGATCGTTCTCGATGGGGACCTCGCTCGATCCGTGGGCTCTCGACAACGAGCGACCGGCCCACACGGTGCACGTGCCGACGTTCGCCATCGACCGAGCCCCGATCACCAACGCGCAGTTCATGGACTTCATTGCCGACGGCGGTTACGAACGCCGCGAGCTGTGGACCGACAAGGGGTGGCAGCATCGCGTCGACGCGAACCTGACCGCGCCGCAGTTCTGGGAGTCCGACTCCGACGGCACCTGGTGGCGTCGGAGTTTCGGAGTGCGCCGTCCGGTGCGACCGCATCAGCCCGTCGTGCACGTGTGCTGGTTCGAAGCCGACGCCTACGCGCGGTGGGCAGGCAAGCGTCTGCCGACGGAGGCGGAGTGGGAGAAAGCTGCGCGATTCGACGCCGAGACCCGCACCAGCAACGCCTACCCGTGGGGCGACGCCGAACCCACTGCGGTACATGCCAATTTGAATCAACGGCATCTGGAACCGGCAGACGTCGGCGCGTATCCCGACGGTGCCTCTGCAGCAGGCGTGCACCAACTCATCGGTGACGTGTGGGAGTGGACCTCCTCCGATTTCGAGCCGTACCCCGGCTTCGAGGCCTTCCCGTACGCCGAGTACTCCGAGGTGTTTCTCCGTGGCGACTACAAGGTGTTGCGCGGCGGGTCGTTCGGCACCGACGAGGTGGCGTGCCGGGGCACGTTCCGTAACTGGGACCACCCGATCCGCCGCCAGATCTTCAGTGGGTTCCGGTTGGCCCGAGACGTCGAGCCCGGCTGAATGTGCCGTCATCTCGGGTATCTCGGCCCCCGCACGTCCGTCGGGGGAGTGCTCACAGACGGTGAGCACAGTCTGCGTGTGCAGGCGTATGCCCCCAGCGACATGCGCGGCGGCGGCACCATCAATGCCGACGGATTCGGTGTCGCGTGGTGGGACGGCGACGCAGCCGCGCACAGCTACCGCAATCCCATGCCCATCTGGACCGATCCGGCGGTGGACGATGTTCTGCCGCACATCGATTCGACGTCGGTGATCGCGGCGGTGCGATCGGCGACCGTGGGAATGCCGGTGGAGCGCACCGCCTGCGCCCCCTTCACCGACGGCCGTTGGGCGTTCAGCCACAACGGTGTGGTGTTCGGTTGGCCGCAGTCGATGGCCGACCTGTGGTCGGAGGTGCCGCCCGTCGACGCGCTCGCATTACCTGCGCCGACCGATGCCGCCGCTCTGTGGGTCGTGCTGCAGAACCTGCTGCGCACCCACGATCCCGAGTCGGCACTGCGCATGCTGGTCCGCAGGGTTCTCGCAACCTCGTCCAAGGCGCGCTTGAATTTTCTGCTGTCGGACGGCCAGAGCATGTACGCCACGGCGGTGCATCATTCGCTGTCGGTTCTGCGGACCGAGGATTCGGTGACGATCGCCTCCGAACCCCTCGACGATCGACCCGACTGGATTTTCATCGACGACCGACGCATGGTCGTCGCCACGACAACCGATCTCACCATTTCCAGCCTGGAATCATAAAGGAGCGTCATGAGCACGGTGGACGTACATCTGGCCGACACAGCATTGCTCGACGAGTTGCGTAAGGACGTGCGGGACGGTCTCACTGCCGACCCGAAGTGGCTCTCGCCCAAGTACTTCTACGACGCGCTGGGCAGCGAGCTCTTCGAGCAGATCACGGTGCTGCCGGAGTACTACCCGACGCGTACCGAGCGCGCCCTCCTCGAGGGGCACGCCCTGGACGTCGCCGAAGCAACCGGATCGACGATGTTGATCGAGCTGGGCTCCGGCTCGTCGGAGAAAACGAAAATCCTGCTCTCCGCTGGGGTGAAGCATGGATCGCTCGAAACCTATGTACCGCAGGATGTATCCGTCACGGCCCTCGAGGGTGCCATCGAGCAGATCTCGCACGAGTTCCCGGCGCTCGAGGTGCGCGGCATCGTCAGCGATTTCACCGACACGCTGCACAATCTGCCCAGCGGCCAGGCACGGACGATCGCATTCCTGGGCGGAACGCTCGGCAACCTGATCCCCGAGGAACGCCGGGAGTTTCTCGGAGCCATCGCCGACGCCCTGGATCCGGGCGAGTATCTGTTGCTCGGTGTCGGTCTGGTGATCGATCCGAAGGTTCTCGTTCCGGCCTACGACGACGCCGCTGGAGTGACTGCGAAGTTCAACCGAAACGTGTTGTCGGTGATCAACTCTCGCCTGGGCGGCAACTTCGATCCCGATGCCTTCGAGCATGTCGCGCTGTGGAATGCCGAGCAGGAGTGGATCGAGATGCGGCTACGCGCCAACGCGCCGCAGGAGGTGTACCTCGCCGACCTCGATCTGCAGGTGCACTTCGACGCCGGTGAAGACCTCCGCACCGAGATCTCGGCGAAATTCCGGCCGGAGGGAATCACCGAAGAACTCGCTGCGGCGGGATTCGGCGTCGAACATCTCTGGTCCGACGCCGAATCCCGCTTCGCACTCATTCTTGCGCGCAAGCACGGGTAGCTGGTCCACCGGAGTGGGCACCAGTGCACACAACGACGGCCGATCGACGGAATCCCGTCGATCGGCGTCGCTAGTGCGCAACCCTGCCCGCCGCAGCCGCGTATTCACGGGAGTCGACGGTCCGTTGCTGCGATCGACTTCCGGCGACGCCGCACCACGGTGATGATTTCGTCCACGACGCGATCGAGGTCGGCAAGCGCCGTGGCCGCCGAGTAGCGCAGCACCAACCATCCATCGAGCACCAACTCGTTCTGGCGTCGACGATCGTTGTTGAACGTGGCGGGATCCGTGTGGAACTCTCGGCCATCGATTCCGACGATCACTCGTGCGGAAAAGTCGACCAGGTCGCCGTAGAACTTTCCGACGCGCGCATTGATCTCCATCGTGAAGTTGCGGGCTGTCAACGCCCGCGCTACTACTCGCTCCGGCTCTGATCGTGTTCTGGGACAGCACGTTCGAAGCTGCTTCCGGACGGAAGCCATCCCGTGCATTCCCTTCGACGTGTCACACAGGGCGGCAACCCGTCGCCACGGCAGATGATGGTCGATGGCGTCGTCGAAGAATTTCTCGAGATCGGGCGTCGACAACGAGGTCGCGACGTCGACGAATGTCTGCTCCAGCGACACCACTCGCAGGCCTCGGTGGAGCTGGACCTCGACGAGGCGTCGGCGATGAACTCGAACCCACGGCACCGATCTCGACTGGACGTTCGGGGCCACCGTGACGGAGACGAGTCGCGGTTCGTAGTCGATCAGTCCCCACAACCAGGCCGCACTGTCGTGGCTCAGCACGGCGTCCGGTTTCCACAGAAGCGCACCGGTGCACAGTCCGAGGTAGTCCGGTTTCTCCGTCGCGTAGACCTTCGGCAGCAGGCGCACGAGCTCCCCCGACCGCGACCGTCTCGAAATGCCGCTCGTACTGAGCCCCTGCGCCACCAATTGCTGCACTGTGTAAACCCCCATGGCTACACCGTTGCGGCTGAGGAGCCTCTGCAACAGTGGCAATCTCGCAATTGTGGATAACTCGATGACGTTATCCACAGGCAGTGCCCGGCAGAGTGGGCACCAGTGCACACAACGACGGCCGATCGACGGAATCCCGTCGATCGGCGTCGCTAGTGCGCAACCCTGCCCGGCCAGCATCACCCAGCACTGTCGAACACGAGGCTAGGCATCCGCCAACGCGACCACCGGCGAAATTCGATTCGCCCGTCGTGCCGGAGTCAGTGATGCCCCGAGTGCGAGGAGGCCACCGCACAGCACGGTTCCAGCGATGACGGCCCACGGCAGAGTGGGAGCCGTGAGTCCGCGTGAATCCAGTGAGCCGAGCAGCGATTGTGCTGCGGCCCAGCCGTATCCGATGCCGAGGATCAGCCCGAAGCCCATCGAGGCGACCACCATCTGGCTGCTCTCCGAGACGATCATCGACCGAATCTGCTTGCGGGTGAATCCAAGTGCACGCAACAGACCGATCTCTCGGGTGCGCTGCAGAATGCTCAGCAGCAGGTTGTTCACCATCCCGACTGCCGCGATCACAGCCGAGAAGCCGATGAGTCCGGTCATGATTCCCACTGTCACGGTGAGGACCTGGTCGACGGAGGCTTCGTCGAACTCGTTGACGAGCATCGCCCGGTAGCTGTACATCGCGACCGCGAACGTGGTCACCAGCGTCACCCCGATCAGCAATCCCACCGCGGTGCGGGTGCTGCGATCCGGATAGCGAATTGCGTTGGCCGAGGCCAATTTTGCTGCAGGTCCGCGTCCGAACAGTTTCCCGACCAGCCTCAGCGTCGCGGGCAGAATTCGATAGGCGCCGACCATGATGCCGGTGAACGAGGCGACACCGCCGAGGAACGCGACCAGCACACCCGTCGGGTTCACCATCCCGATCAGGATTCCGAGGCCGAGCAGTGCCACTCCGCCGGCGATCAGCACGATCGACATGCCCGTCCTGATTCGACGCGACCGCGGAGCCTCCACTCCCGTGTCCACGGCACCCCCGGTTGCCTGAACAGGAGTCACGTCCAGCACTTTTCGAGACCCGACGTAGGACGCGAGAGTCGTCGTCAGCACCACGATGACCACCGGCAGGATCACCAGCGGTTGGACGGACGTGTACTCCACGTCCGGCAGCTGACCGGCCGAGACCGCAACGGCTCGCGCGAGATGACTGGCTCCGACGCCGAGAACCGAACCGAGTGCACCACCGAACAATCCGACGAGGAAGCCCTCCCTGGCTACCGATCGACGCAGGTCACGCGCCCGTGCACCCAGTAAGCGCAGAAGAGCGATGGTGCGGGTGCGGCCCGCGACGATCGTCGCGAACGTGTTCGAGGTGACCACCGCTGCGACATACAGTGCGAGACCGATGAACACCAGCGCCACGCTGTACAGCGCGGTGATGGCAGAGCCCTCCATCTCGCCGAAGATGTCGACCAGAAAGGCCGTCGCCTGAATCAACACCACACCGAAGAACGACGCGAGCGAGGTCACCAGAAGACTGGCACCGTGCTCCTTCGACGCCTGAGCCGACGTCAACCCACTCATCGGACGCTCTCCATTCCCAGCATGTAGCTCGAAACCTGTTCCGCACTCGAACGCCCCAGTTCGTTGACGATGTGACCGTCGGCGAGGAAGACGATGCGATCGGCGTAGCTCGCCGCGATGGGGTCGTGGGTGACCATCACGATCGACTGGCCGTACTCGCGCACCGCCGCAGCGAGAAGGCCGAGAACCTCACGGCCGGTGCGGGAATCGAGATTGCCGGTGGGTTCGTCGGCGAAGATCAGATGTGGACGGGTCCCCAGCGCGCGGGCGATCGCGACGCGCTGCTGCTGCCCACCCGAGAGCTGATGCGGTCGGTGGTTCACCCGCGCCTGCAACCCCAGAGTGTCGATGAGCTGCTCGATCCAGGCCGCCTCCTCGGCGGTGGGTGCACGGCCGTCGAGTTCGAACGGCAGCAGGATGTTGCCTCGAACATCGAGGGTGGGAACGAGATTGAAGGACTGGAAGATGAAGCCGACCTGCTTGCGTCGCAGCGTGGTCAGAGCGTCGTCGTTCGCCGAGGTGATGTCTGCACCGGCCAGCATCAGATGACCCGAGCTGGCGTTGTCCAATCCCGCCATCACATGCATCAGGGTCGATTTGCCGGAACCGGACGGCCCCATGATGGCGGTGAACTGGCCACCGTGAATGTCGAGAGAGACGTTGTCGAGGGCGCTCACCGGATTGGTCGAGTCGCCGAAATGTTTGCTGACTTGGAATGCCCGGGCAACAGGGCCTGCTGTGATCGTCATGCCCACAACGCTATGAACTCAGCGGCCCCGAGTAATCAGGCGCGAGTCTCTGCGTCGTACATCTACAGGATGACTTCGGCGTCAGTCCCAAGCAGGTCAAGGTGAGTTGAGTCCGTGCTCGAATGCGTAGACCACCAACTGCACTCTGTCACGCAGGTGCAGCTTGGCGAAGATGCGACTGATGTGCGTTTTCACCGTCGCCTCGCTGAGGAATTCCATCTCGGCGATCTCGGAGTTGCTCAGCCCGCGGGCGGTGAGTCGGAAGAGTTCCTTCTCCCGCGCCGTGAGGGTGGCGAACTCGGCCGGCACCTTCGGCACCACCGGTGTCGGCGTGAAATGCGCCAGCAGACCCGTCGTCGCCGACGCGGCGATCACCGAGTTGCCTGCATGAACCGTCCGGATCGCGGCGAGCAGAAATTCCGGGTCGGCATCCTTGAGTACGAATCCGCTTGCCCCGGAACGAATCGCTCGCGCCGCACTCTCGTCGAGGTCGAACGTCGTCAGGACCAGAATCCGCGGTGCAGTATCGGATCCGGCCACGATCTGCTCGGTCGCGGCGATACCGTCGAGCACCGGCATCCGGACGTCCATGAGCATCACATCGGGACGTGCCGACGCGGCGAGCTCGACGGCTTCCTTCCCGTTGCCCGCCTCACCGACGAACTCCAGATCGGGCTGCGAGGAGATGAGCATGCGAATGCCCGCGCGGAACAACTGCTGATCGTCGACCAGCGCTACCTTGATTCGATCGGACATCAGCTGATTCCCTTCGTGGACGAGCCGGCCGCAGGAAGCCAGGCTGTCACGGTCCACGACGATCCGTCGCCGGACGCGGTGCACTTGCCACCGGCGAGGCTGGCGCGTTCTTTCATACCGGCGATTCCGTGGCCGCCCGATTCCGACGCCGAACGCGCCGAGGGCACACTGTTGCGCACCGTCAGTTCGATGCCGGCAGAGTCGGATTCGATGGTGACGGTCACCGGCTTGTCGGGGTCGCCGTGACGTAGGGCATTGGTCAGCGATTCCTGCGCGATCCGATAGAGCGCCAGGTGCGCACCGGCACCCAACGACACCGAATCGGTGTCGATCGACGAGTCGATGGTCAGGCCGGTCGCACGCACTTGGTCGAACAGACGCTCGAGATCGTCGGGGGTGGGGTTCGGGAGATCGCCCTGACTGTGGCGCAGCTGTCCGAGCAACACCCGAACGTCGGACAGTGCTTCGCGCGCGGTGTCGGAGATGGTCGTCAGGGCAGTGTCGACGGCAGCGGGGTCGACGGCGCGGACATAGCGTGCACCGTCGGCCTGCGCGATCACCACGGCGAGCGAATGCGCCACGATGTCGTGCATGTCGCGGGCAATTCTGTTGCGCTCCTGCTCGATTGCCACTTCGTGTTCGGCGCGGGCCTGATGTACTTCCGCGAGCTCACGCGCGTGTGCGGATTCGATGGCGGTGCGCCGGGCATAGGCCAAGCGACCCAGGGCCCAGGACAACCCGAGCATCGCCCACAGGCCGACGAGGAGGAAGGCGAACTGTAGGAGTCGGGGTTCCTGGTAGCCCTCCTCCGTGGCCGGGCCGAACGGATTGCCGTCCACGAACGCCAGGTACAGAGCCGCTATCACGCCACCGGCGACGGCCGACGCGAGCCCGAGGCGTCGAAGCACGTTGTCGCCGTACGCGGCCGAGCAGTACAGAATCGCGAAGATTGCGATGTCTGCAGAGAGGGGGAGTACCCCGCTGACCATCTGCACGACGGCCAGCACCCAGGCCAGTGCCAACGACAGTCGCGGTGACCGTCGCCGAACCGCCAGCGCGACGCCGAAACCGACCAGGACGCCGAAGCCGGCGGAACCGTAGGGACCGTACAGCGTGGACGACGTCATGAGCAGAACGAAGACGACGGCGTAGGCGACGTCGAGCACCTGCCGTGAGATCGAACGCTTGCGCAGCACTCGATCAGACTACGTGGATCAGTTGGTGCGGCGACGAGCCTTCTCGAGCGCGGCCAGAGTCGACAGGACCGTGGTGCGCTGCCGTTCGAGATCCTTCATGCGCGCACGTGCCGGCAGGCCCTGCACGCCGTCGAGCGCGCTGATCTGCTCGTCGACGGAGGTGAGCTGGCCGAGCAACTTCTGCACACGGGACTGCAGTTCGATCGCATCGATCCCGGTGACGCCGGCCTGCGACTTCTTCGTCGGTGCCTTCGCAGGCGTTCCGGACGTCGTGGAGGCCGGTGCGTTGCCCGCGGCAGCGGCCCTGGGGCGCAAGGCTTTGCGGACGGCGGCCGGATCGGGCAGCTTCTCGAGCCGAATGCGGTTGAGCACCTCACGCGCATCCCGAGCGGTGACGCGGTACTCGCGCTCCTCCTCGTCCTCGGACGCCAGCGTCCCGCCCAGGGGCCGCAGGCCGTACATCCCGATGAAGTGCTTGGCCTCGTCGATGACGGCTTCCTTCTCGCGGCACAGACCACAGCGCGGCTCGTTTCGGAAGTCCTCGACGCTGTCGGTGCTACCGCACCAGACGCACCCGCCCGGCGTCCATCGGGCAATTCTGACCGTAGTAGTTCCAGCCGGGCCGTGGGGAGAGTCTGCGTCGATCACGACGAGTCATCTTAGGTGACAACGAAACCCGCTCCGCACACCCCCGTCTCGCGAGCTGCAGGTTCCGGTCACGGACGTGACGTAGTTCATGCAGAGCGGACCGAGAGCGGGCGGGGCGGGGTGAAACAGACCTGAAGGTCGGGAGTGGAGCCTGCGGAGTGACCCGAAAAGGCTATGCGCTGCCGTTGAACAAGCTTGTGACGGAGCCGTTTTCGAAGACCTCGCGGATGGTGCGAGCCAGCAGCGGCGCGATCGAGAGCTCGGTCAGCGTTTCGAAGCGCTTCTCGTCACTGATCGGCAGGGTGTTGGTGACGACGACTTCCTTGGCACCGCAGTTCGCGAGCCGCTCGGCGGCCGGGTGGGACAGAACTCCGTGGGTGGCGGCGATGACGACGTCACCGGCTCCGGCTTCTTTGAGCACCTTCACGGCACCGGCGATGGTGCCGCCGGTGTCGATCATGTCGTCGATGAGGATGCAGGTGCGGCCTTCGACGTCACCGACGACGCGGTTGGACTTGACCTGGTTGGGCACCAACGGGTCACGCGTCTTGTGGATGAACGCCAGCGGCGCACCGTCGAACGAGTCGGCCCACTTCTCGGCGACGCGTACGCGGCCGGAGTCGGGGGAGACCACGGTGATGTGCTCGAGGCTGTAGGTCGCCCGGATGTGATCGGCGAGCTGGCTGTGTGCGTGCATGTGATCGACGGGTCCGTCGAAGAAGCCCTGGATCTGATCGGTGTGCAGGTCGACGGTGATGATGCGGTCGGCACCGGCGGTCTTGAGCAGGTCAGCGACCAGACGAGCGGAGATGGGCTCGCGTCCCCGGTGCTTCTTGTCCTGACGCGCGTACGGGTAGAACGGCAGGATCGCGGTGATTCGCTTGGCCGATCCGCGCTTGAGCGCGTCGATCATGATGAGCTGTTCCATCAGCCACGTGTTGAGCGGGAACGGATGCGACTGCAGCACGAAGGCGTCCGATCCGCGGACCGACTCCTCGAAGCGAACGAAGATCTCGCCGTTGGCGAAGTCACGCGCGGTCTGCGGGGTGACGTCGATCCCGAGTTCCTTGGCGACCTGCTCGGCCAACTCCGGATGTGCTCGACCAGAAAACAACATCAGGTTCTTCTGGTTGTCGATCCAATTAGGGGTGGTCACTGCTCTTCGCCGTCCTTTTGTTCTTGCCGATCACGATCTGCGAGCGCCGCTGCTTTCGCAGCTTCGGTTCCGGGCCTGTTGTCGATGACCCAGCCTTCGATATTGCGTTGCTTGCCACCGGAGACGGCCAGCGCGCCGGGAGGAACATCGTCCCGAACCACTGTTCCTGCACCGGTGTAAGCGCCGTCGCCCACATGAACGGGAGCGACGAACGTCGAGTCGGAACCGGTCCGCACATGGGATCCGATTTCCGTGCGGCTCTTGTTGACACCGTCGTAGTTGGCGAAGACGTTGGAGCAACCGATGTTGCTGTGGTCGCCGATCGTGGCATCGCCGACGTAGGTCAGGTGCGGGACCTTGGTGTTGCGGCCGATCGTCGCGTTCTTGGTCTCGACGTAGGCACCGAGTTTGCCGCCCTCGCCCAGGACCGTGCCGGGACGCAGGTACGTGAACGGTCCGACGGTGGCATCCGGTCCGATCACGGCCTGCTCGGCGTGGGTGCGCACGACCGACGCGCGCTCGCCGATCTCGACGTCACGCAGGGTCGAGTCCGGCCCGACGACCGCGTCGTCGGCGATGTGGGTCTTGCCGTGGAGCTGGACGCCGGGTTCGATGCGGACGTCCGCGCCGAGGGTGACGTCGATGTCGATCCAGGTGGTCGACGGATCGACGACGGTGACGCCGGCCCGCATGTGTCGTTCGACGATGTGACGGTTCAACACGGAGGTGACGTGCGCCAGCTGCACGCGGTCGTTGACGCCCACCACCAGATCGGGATCGGCGAGCTGGGTGCCGTAGACGGCTTTGCCGTCGGCCTTGCTGATCTTGACGACGTCGGTCAGATACAGCTCGTGCTGGGCGTTCGCGGTGCTGAGTTTGCCCAGGGCGGTACGCAGCGCCACGGCGTCGAACGCGTAGACGCCGGAGTTGACCTCACCGATCAGCACCTGGGCCGGGGTGGCGTCGGCGTGCTCGACGATCTCGGCCACCTCGCCGTCGTCGGTGCGGACGATACGGCCGTAGCCGTTCGCATCGTCCGGGACGAAGGTCAGCACCGTGGCGGCAGCGGGCCTGGGGGCGCTCAGGTGCTCGTCGAGCAGAGCTTTGAGAGTGTGGCCGTCGAGCAGGGGCACGTCGGCGGCGGTGACGAGGATCGTGCCCTCGAAATCGTCGGGCAGTGCGGCCAGGCCGCACTGCACGGCATGTCCGGTGCCGAGCTGGCGATCCTGGACTGCGGTGTGAATCGTGCGCCCGAAGGTGGCCGCGAGGTCCTGGACGGCTTCGGTCACTCGTTCGCGATCATGTCCGACGACGGTCACCAGGTGGTCGGGACCCAGGTCGGCGGCCGCGTGGAGGGCATGCGCGAGCATGGTGCGGCCGGCGAGGGGATGCAGAACCTTTGGAGTCTTCGACCGCATTCGGGTACCTGCACCCGCAGCGAGAACGACCACGGCGGTCTGCACAGGCATTGAGCTCCTCAGGCGGTAACGCGAAGACGGTATGCACGAATGATGTTGCTCGCTCCGCCGCCAGGACTCGAACCTGAACTATCTGAACCAAAATCAGAGGTGCTGCCATTACACCACGGCGGATAAACGGCCAGCGGTTTCGCCAGTGGCCGACGAATCGAACGACTCATTCGTTTGCCGCTGCGCTCCCACTGAGCGCAACGATCCTCGCACGCGAGGTGGTGGTGAGTCGAACCGCGATGAAGATTCCGCCCTCCGGGTCGTTCCTGCAGGCTCCACTCCCGCCCTCCGGGTCGTTCCTGCAGGCTCCACTCCCGCAGGGCCAAACGGATGGATCGGACATCGTTAGTGTGGGGGAGGCGTCGAGTCCGGCGTCGAAAATGCAGGGTCGGTAACGGGAGCGGTTTTCGATGACAGGCGCAGCCTCGGAGCAGGAACGTTCACCTCGGGTCCGAATGACAGGGACGCAACGGCGCGAGCAGTTGATCGAGGTGGGACGCACGCTGTTCGCCGAACGCGGGTACGAGGCCGCGTCGGTCGAGGAGATCGCCGGGCGCGCGAACGTGTCCAAGCCGGTCGTCTACGAGCACTTCGGCGGGAAGGAAGGTCTCTACGCCGTCATCGTCGATCGGGAGATGTCGACGCTTCTCGGCATGATCACCAAATCACTCGACCTCAATCGCTCGCGGATTCGCGTCGAACGTGTCGCACTTGCACTGCTCACCTACATCGAGGACCGCACCGACGGTTTCCGCATTCTCGTGCGCGATTCCCCTGCGGCTGCCGAGGACGGCAAGTACTCGTCGTTGCTCAACGAGGCCATCGGTCGCGTCGGGCACATGCTGGCCGGGGATTTCTCACGCCGCGGACTCGATCCCGAGTTCGCGCCGATGTACGCCCAGGCGCTGGTCGGAATGGTGTCGATGACGGCACAGTGGTGGCTCGACGTGCGAACACCGTCGAAAGAAGTGGTTGCGGCGCATGTGGTCAACCTGTGCTGGAACGGGCTGACGAATCTGGAGGCCGACCCTCGATTGACCGAGGAATGAGAACTCGGTTTCGTCTCTTCGCGGTTAAAGAGGGGGTATCGTCCCCTTTGTCGGCCATGAGAGCTGTGTCACACACGGCGTAAGGCTCGATCGGACCGATGCATGTTGGCACGAGACGTAAAGCAAGTCAGTGGTACCGTTCGGGCGTAATTTGCGCAGTGGCAGTTCAGAATTGCGAAGGCGGATCCCATGGTCAGGCAGGCCCGCGCTGAAATAACCCGCGACACCGTGCTCGCGGGCGCAGCGAACGTATTTCTGCGCCTGGGGTACGCGAACGCGAGTCTCAGCGAAATCATCTCTCAGTCCCAGGTCACCAAAGGCGCTCTGTACTTCCACTTCGGTTCCAAGGAAGAGCTCGCACGTGCGGTCATCGACGAGGGCAACGCTCGGCTGACCACTGCGTGCATGCAGTTCAACGACGGTCGCATCCCCGCACTCGAGGCGGCGATCGGCATCTCCTACATAGTCGTCGACCTTTCGGTCAGTGACCCCATGGTCTCGGCCATGCTCCGGCTGAGCCATCAGATCGGCGACTACCGCGGCACCGAGGGCAACGTCATGGCCGGGTGGAGCGATTCGTTCGACAAGCTCGCCGCCAAGGCCATCGCGCAGGGCGACATCGACCCCAACTCGGATTCGCGCACCATCGGTTCGCTCGTACTCGAGATCCTGGCCGGCGTGCACATGGTTGCGGTTGCCACCTCCACCACCGAGGAACTGCCGTCGCGCATGGAGCGTCTCTGGTACTACCTCCTGCCGGCTCTGGTTCCCGCCAACAAGCTGGACTACTTCCGCGAGTTCGCGGCGCGTCGAGTCATCCGCTTCGGCCCGTAACTCACGAGTTCTTCGCAACGAAAGCGGCTACGTCGTCGCGCAGTCGATCCGGGTATCCACCGTTGATCGCATGTGAGGCGTCGGGATAGAGGTGGGGCCTTGCCGTCGACGAGCCCCTGCGTCTCCCGCCTGCCGAGCTGTCGGTGTGCTCCCATAGACTCGCTCAGGACTGTGCGTATGCAGCCGTCGCCCCGAATCGCTTCTAGGAGCATTGCTGTTGTCTTCCGATTCTCTGCCTGCCATTTCTGCATCCGGGCCGGCCCCGATCGTTCCCGACGCGGCGCTGCAACTCTCGGGTCTGGCCAGCGTCGCGCTGACGGATTCGTCCATGGTGGCCGTCGCCGATGCGATCGGAACCGCCGAGCACACGCTCATCGGACCGCACTCGGTTCGCCCGTTCGTCGCCGCCGCGATCGCTCAGCACACGCAGTTGTTGATCGTCACCGCCACCGGGCGTGAAGCGGACGATCTCACCGACGAACTGCGCCAGATCCTCGGCGGCGGCGTTGTCATGTTCCCGTCGTGGGAGACGCTTCCGCACGAGCGACTCTCACCGAGCGCCGACACCGTGGGCAAGCGACTTGACGTACTCCGCCGGCTGGCTCGCCCCGGCGACACCGATTACGGCGATCCTCTGCGTGTCATCGTCACCACCGTCCGTTCGCTGGTGCAGCCCATGGCACCCGGTCTCGGCGAGATCGAGCCCATCACCCTGAAGGTCGGGCTGGACATCGACTTCGACGGCTTGATCCACCGCCTCGTCGAATTCGGCTACCTGCGCGTGGACATGGTCGGCAAGCGCGGTGAGTTCGCCGTCCGCGGCGGCATCCTCGACCTCTTCTCGCCGACGGCAGATCACCCGGTGCGCGTCGAATTCTGGGGCGACGAGATCACCGAACTCCGCGCGTTCGCGGTCTCCGATCAGCGTTCGCTGCCCGATCACGAGGTCGATCTCGTCATCGCGCCGCCGTGCCGCGAACTGCTCCTCACCCAGGAAGTTCGCGACCGCGCCGCGGTTCTCGCAGCCGACAATGCCGGCGACACCGCGTTGGTCGAGATGCTCGACAAGTTGTCTGCCGGCGTCCCGGTGGAGGGCATGGAGGCGTTGCTGCCGCTGCTGCAGCCGGGTGAATTGCAGTTGCTGGCCGATACGCTCCCCGCGGGAACACACGTGTTGCTCTGCGATCCCGAGCGAATCCGCACGCGCGCAACGGATCTGGTGCGCACGGGCCAGGAGTTCCTCGAAGCATCCTGGACGGCAGCATCGATCGGTGGAGCCGCGCCGCTCGATACCTCGACACTGGACACCTCCAGCCTCGAAGGTGCGTCACTCGATCTCGGTGCCTCGGCCTACCGTTCGCTTCGACAGGTGCGCGAGTCCGCCCAGGTGCACGGCAGGCCGTGGTGGACCATCAGCCCGCTGGCGTCCGGCAACGGCGAAGAAGTCGAACTCGCCGTCGATTCGGTCCCGGAGGTCCGTGGGTCCGAGGAAGCTCTGACGGCCCTGTTCGCCACCCTGCGGGCGCATATCGCCACGGGTGGTCGTGCGGTCATCTCCGTCGCGGGCGCAGGCACCGCCACCCGCATCATCGAACGCCTCGCCGAGGCCGAAGTGCCTGCAGCGCACCTCGATTCCGGTGCGGTCCCGGTCGCCGACGTCGTGAACGTCCTGTGCGGATCGTTGCACGACGGTCTGGTGTTTCCCGACGCGAAACTCGTGGTCGTCACCGAGAGCGACCTGACCGGCAACCGCGTGGCCGCAGCGGGCGAGGGACGCAAGCTCCCGGCAAAGCGTCGTAATCAGGTCGATCCGCTCGCCCTCGTCGCCGGCGACAGTGTCGTACACGATCAGCACGGCATCGGCCGATTCGTCGAGATGGTCGAACGCACCATCGGTGGTGCCCGACGCGAATACCTGGTCGTCGAGTACGCACCCAGCAAGCGTGGCCATCCCGGAGACCGACTCTTCGTCCCGATGGACTCGCTCGATCAGCTCTCGCGTTACGTCGGCGGCGAGCTCCCGTCTCTGAGCAAGCTCGGTGGATCCGACTGGGCCAACACCAAACGCAAGGCGCGCAAGGCAGTTCGCGAGATCGCCGGCGAGCTGGTGCAGCTGTACGCGGCTCGTCAGGCCGCTCCCGGGCACGCCTTCGGACCCGACACCCCGTGGCAGCTCGAGATGGAAGATGCGTTCGGATTCACCGAGACGGTCGACCAGATGACGGCCATCACCGACGTCAAGGCCGACATGGAGAAGGCGGTTCCGATGGACCGCGTCATTCTCGGTGACGTCGGCTACGGCAAGACCGAGATCGCCGTTCGCGCCGCATTCAAGGCGGTGCAGGACGGGAAGCAGGTCGCCGTGCTGGTGCCGACAACGCTTCTGGCGCAACAGCATCTGCAGACTTTCACTGCCCGTATGGCGTCGTTCCCGGTGACCGTCAAGGGGCTCTCGCGCTTCACTCACGGTTCCGAATCCAAAGAGGTCATGGCCGGGCTGGCCGACGGTACGGTCGACATCGTCGTCGGTACGCACCGGTTGTTGCAGACCGGTGTTGCCTGGAAGGACCTCGGATTGGTCATCGTCGACGAGGAGCAGCGCTTCGGCGTCGAGCACAAGGAGCACATCAAGTCGCTTCGAACCCACGTCGACGTCCTGACGATGTCTGCGACTCCGATCCCGCGAACGCTCGAGATGAGCCTCGCCGGCATCCGCGAGATGTCGACCATCCTCACTCCGCCCGAGGAGCGGCACCCGGTGCTCACCTACGTGGGCGCGTACAACGACAAGCAGGTAGCCGCGGCCATCAGGCGTGAGCTGCTGCGTGACGGCCAGGTGTTCTTCGTGCACAACCGAGTCAGCTCGATCGACAAGGCCGCCAAGAAGATTCGCGATCTGGTGCCGGAGGCCAGGGTGGCGACGGCGCACGGTCAGATGAACGAGGAAACACTCGAGCGCACCGTGCAAGGGTTCTGGCAGCGCGAGACCGACGTCCTGGTGTGTACCACCATCATCGAGACCGGCCTCGACATCTCCAACGCCAACACCCTGATCGTGGAGCGATCCGATTCGCTCGGCCTGTCCCAGTTGCATCAGCTGCGCGGTCGAGTGGGCCGTAGCCGCGAGCGTGGTTACGCGTACTTCCTGTACCCGCCCGAGAAGCCGCTCACCGAAACGGCCTACGACCGATTGGCGACCATCTCGCAGAACTCCGACCTCGGTGCCGGTATGGCGGTGGCAATGAAGGACCTCGAAATCCGCGGTGCCGGAAACGTTCTGGGAGCAGAGCAGTCCGGTCACGTCGCGGGCGTCGGATTCGACCTGTACGTGCGGCTCGTCGGTGAAGCAGTCGAGGCGTACCGCGCGGCCGCCGACGGAAAGCCCATCACCACCGACGAAGCCCCCAAGGAAGTGCGCATCGACCTGCCCGTCGACGCCAACATTCCACCCGACTACGTCACCAGCGATCGGTTGCGCCTCGAGGGTTACCGAAAGCTCGCTGCGGCAGCCGATTCCGAGGGCATCGACGCGGTCATCGAAGAACTCGTCGACCGGTACGGTCCGCTGCCCGAGGAGGTGGGTCGACTGGTCTCCATCGCCAAGCTGCGGCTGATCGCCAAGGAATACGGCCTGACCGACGTCAATGTTGCCGGAACGCAGGTGAAGCTGGCTCCGATGGACCTACCCGATTCCAAGCAGATCCGCCTCAAGCGGCTCTACCCGAGCGCTGCCTACCGGGCCACCACCGGTGTGGTGCAGTTGCCGCTGCCGCGCGTCGAAGGCGGCGGAGTGGGGGCGGCGCGCGTACGCGACGTCGAATTGGTGCAGTTCATCGCCGATCTCATCCTATCCTTGGACGGTAAGCCATCTCGTTCGGTGTTGTTGGAGCAAACAGTGGGGGTGTAGCGGTGACGGTAGTTCTGCTCGACCCTGTTCGACCCACGCAAGTGCCGGTTGATGCTGTCGAATTCCTCGGCGGTGCAGTGCAATTCACCGAAGAAGTGCCGGTGCGAGTGCGGTGGCTCTTCTCGGGAACCGCTGCGCCCGACGCCGTCGACGCGGTGCTGGTGAGTACCGATCCCGCCAACCCCGACGTCCAGGAACGGATTGCACGCGGAGAACGGGTCATCGCCGCCGAGAAGCTGCCCGGTGACGACCTCATCGCAGCGGTCCGGCTGATGGATCGGCTCCGCACCCTCGGCGGATGGGAAGCGCAGCAGACTCACGAGTCGTTGCGCGGCTACCTGCTGGAAGAAACGTACGAGCTGCTCGACGCCATCGCCGCGGGCAACCTGGTGGACTTGCGCGAAGAACTCGGAGACCTGTTGCTGCAGGTGCTGTTCCATTCCAGAATTGCTCAGGATGCCGCCGAGAACGCGTTCGACGTCGACGACGTCGCCGCAGGACTGGTAGCCAAGCTCACCCACCGCAGCCCGCATCTCGGTCGAACGGGCAATGGCCCCATCGACATCGCCGAACAAGAGCGAGCCTGGGAAGAGAAGAAGGCGTCGGAGAAGGCGCGCGGATCCTGCGTCGACGGAATCGCCCTGTCTCAGCCGTCACTCGCCCTGGCGCAGAAAGTGATCGGACGGGCCACCAAGGCAGGCCTGCCCGACGAGCTGATCCCCGACGGCCTACGCGTCGTACACATCGGGATCGACCACTCACACGGAGGAGACAGTGCCGAGGACCTGCTGAGGCGTCGGGTACTGGATTTCGCTGCGTTGATCCGTAATGCCGAAGCCTCGGCCCGCAACGCAGGCATCGGGCCGGGGGAGATGTCCGCACTCGACTGGATCGAACACTGGGGTCTGCGGGGCTGACTGCCCCGCCGCCGCCCGCCCTCTCTCGGTACCCTCGTCCCTCGGGTTGGGATCAATGTGGGGTTCAGTCGGTCAGAGTGCAACAAAGTCGCATTGATCCGGACCGGCTACCTGCGCCAGAACAAGTGATGAGTGATGCCGCTGCTACTGGGGACGATCTCGTGCTCGAATCTGTCGTTCAACTCGTCGGGTGAATCCCACAGCTTCAGGCCCGAGCCGAATTCGATGGGCGAGACGACGATGTGCATGGTGTCGACGAGATCGGCGTCGAGGAATTCCCGAATACTGGTGACGCCGCCGCCGAGTCGCACGTCCTTACCGTCGGCTGCCTCCTTTGCTTGCTTCAGTACTTCGGAGGGCTTCCCGTCGACAAAGTGAAACGTTGTGTCGGAGAGCGTGATCGAGGGTCGCTCGTGGTGGGTGAGCACAAAGACGGGAGTGTGGAACGGCGGCTCGTCACCCCACCAGCCCTGCCATTCGTGGTCGGTCCACGGTCCGCGTTGGGGTCCGAACTTGTGCCGGCCCATGATCTCGGCACCGATGTTGTTCGCGAAGTCGCGGGCGAAGTAGTCGTCGAGTCCGCGACTACCACCCGAACCGGCGTTTCCAGGGAAGCTGGCGGTGCCGAAGTACCACCCCATCAGGGCCAGATGGTCGAGTCCGAACGGGCTCTCGAAGCTCTGTTCGCCCCCCGCAGCGATTCCGTCGCTCGACACGGTGAAGTTCTGTACCCGAACAAGCTGTCCCATGTGTGCTCCCGAAGTCGATGATAGAACGTACGACGTATGGACCGAGCCGACTGTACAAACTCACCGCTCGACCGCGTCAATGGACCACTGCAGCGCCCAGACGTATGCAGTGTGCCATCCACGTGGACCGGGTTTTCGCGTGAATGAACCCTTGCAGAGGTCAGACGTATGCAAGGGTCCATTGACGCGGACGGGGGTGGCGGGGCCCGCCTACTCGAACAGCGTCGAACCCCAGTACTCGGATTCTTCGACGCCGGGTGGGCAGGCGAATACCGCAGACCCGACGTGTTGGATGTATTCGTTCAGTGCGTCCTTGCGCGAGAGTGCCAGTTGCATCGGGACGAATTGGGTCAGTGGGTCGCGGCAGTAGGCGATGAAGAACAGTCCGGCGTCGAGGTGGCCGAAGCCGTCGGATCCGTCGGTGAAGTTGTATCCCCGACGCAGGAGTTGGACGCCACCGAGGTTTTCCTTCGACGCCAAGCGCACGTGCGCGGTCTTGTCGATGAAGGTGCCCTCGGGACCTTGAGATTCGAAGTCGAGGGCGTCGAATTCGTCCTTCTGTCCCAGCGGCGCGCCGGTGCCCTTGCTGCGTCCGATCACTCGCTCCTGTTCCTTCAGCGTGGTGCGGTCCCAGGATTCGATGAGCATGCGGATTCGACGCGCCACGAGGTAGGAGCCGCCGGCCATCCATTCCTGATCGTCGGCGGCAGCAACCCACACGTTGTCGTTCAGCAGTGTCGGGTCCTCGGCCTTGAGGTTGGCCGTTCCGTCCTTGAAGCCGAACAGGTTTCGCGGCGTCGCCTGGGTGGTCGAGGTGGACGACGTGCGACCGAACCCGAGTTGCGACCACTTGACCGACACGGTGCCGAAGCCGACGCGAGCGAGGTTGCGGATGGCGTGGACGGCCACCTGGGGGTCGTCGGCGCAGGCCTGGATGCACAGGTCTCCGCCGGAGCGTGCGGGATCGAGGTTGTCGGCAGGGAAGTGCTGCAGATCGGCAAGGGACGCTGGCCTTTTCGACGCTAGGTCGAAGCGATCGAACATGCTCGGACCGAAACCGATGGTCAACGTGAGCGACGACGCCGTCAGACCGAGAGCTTCGCCCGTATCGGTGGGTGGGTTGTACTGCCCGCGGTCGACCGCGCCGCCGTCGAACGTCTCCTCGCCGCGAGTGAGACGCTCGGCCATCAGCGTCCACTTCTTCAGCAGCGCAACGAATTCGTCGCGGGAGTCGGTGGTGATGTCGAAGGCGACGAAGTGCATGCGATCCTGTGCCGGGGTGACGATTCCGGCCTGGTGCTCTCCGCGGAATTCGACCACATCCGATGTCGGCACCTCGGCACCCGACGCCGTCGCGTGTCCCGCGAGTGCGCCGACTCCGACGAGGGCAGCACCGGTCCCGACGGCACCGAAGAGGCGCCGCCGGGAGAATTGGCCGGTCTTATTGTCCTGCAACGACACCCTGCACCTGGCTCACTTCGGCGGACAATGCGTCGATCTTGTTGGACAGTTCCTGGCGCTGCGGCTCGGTCACGGTGTCGTAGAAGACGAAGCCGTCGCCGTTGCGGTACTCGGCGAGTTCGGCATCGAGTTCGGCGAAGCGTGCGTCGATCGCGGTGCCCAGCTCGGCGTTGCGCTCGTCGAGGATGGGGCGGACGGCGGCGATGGCGGCCTGCGAGCCGTCGACGTTCGCCTGGAAGTCCCACAGGTCGGTGTGGGAGAAGAAGTCTTCCTCGCCGCTGATCTTGGTCTTGGCGACCTCGTCGAGCAATCCCTGTGCGCCGCCTGCCACCTGAATCGGGTCGATGGTGAAGTCTTCGGCCTTGATCTTGTCGGCCAGTTCGGTGATGTCTGCCTGCAACTGATCGGCCATCGCGTTGGTGTCGGGCTGCAGACCCTGCGTCCACAGGTCCTTCTCGATGCGGTGGAAGCCGGTCCATTCGGCCCCGGGCTCCACGTCGGGTTCACGCAGATCGATGCGGGGGTCGAGGTCGTCGGGGAAGCTCTCGGCGACGGGTTCGATACGCTCGTAATAGCTACGCGTGATGGGGAATTGGGCCTTGGCCGCGTCGACGTCTCCGCTCTTGACAGCGGTGACGAACGAGGCAGTAGTGTCCTGCAAGGCATCGATCTGGCTGACGACGTACCGCTTGTACCCGGCTGCGGCCTCGGTGAGGAGTCCGTCCTCGTCCGCGGTGCGCACCGAGTCGCCGGTGACGACGTAATCGGCGCGGATGCCGTCGCCCACCATGCCTGCCTTGCACGCGGTTTGGTACGTGCCGGGATCGGGCAGGGCGACGATGAGCTGACGCGTCAGGCCGGGTCCGATGTTCTCCACCTCACCCATGACGCGGTCGCCCTCGCCGTAGACGTAGAACTCGGTGACCTTGCTGCCGTTGTTGGTGATCTGGAACGTCGAGTTCCCGGTGGTGCCCTCGGAAGCACCGACGTCGCAGGAGGAGTCGGTCGCGGTGACGGCGATATCGCCCGACGCGGCCTCGGTGGAGGACTTCTCGGTGCAGCCGGCCAGAGCCATCGGCAGAACCGCGACGGCGGCCAGAGCGTAGGTGGTA
>NZ_NOZF01000130.1:0-42029 GCF_002258565.1 Rhodococcus sp. 05-2254-6 | reverse complement strand
CGGCGCGTCACGCTCCGCCTTCTTCGCCGCCTCACGCATTTCGATTCCGTCGGTGATCAGATCACCGATTTCACGAGTGACGTCGCGGACGGCTCCGGCGATGATCACCACGATCCGGCCGACGTGAGTCGCGGCCGATTCGGTGAACTCCTGCACGGTGTCCTTGTTGCGCTCGAACTTTCCTACCAACAGGACCGCCCCCTTCGAAGTCGTCACGCTGCGCTGGTCTTCTTACGCTCGACGATAACACCGGCCGGAGCCGCCGATCCCGTGAGCGAGTTGGGCAGGGCGAGCTTGAAGATCTTGCCCCACACGGTGCCGATCTGGTGGAAGAAGCCACCGGTGTTGTACGGCAGGTCGTACTTCTCGCACAGGGCCTTGACCTCCGGCGCGATCTGCGGGTAGCGGTGCGCGGGCAGATCGGGGAACAGGTGGTGCTCGATCTGGTGCGAGAGGTTGCCCGACATGATGTGGAACAGCGGAGTTCCCTCGATGTTGGCCGATCCCAGCATCTGCCGCACGTACCATTCGCCGCGGCTCTCCTCGGCGGTCTCTTCCTTGCTGAAGGTCTGGACTCCGGTCGGGAAGTGGCCGCAGAAGATGATCGAGTAGGTCCACACGTTGCGGATGAGGTTGGCGGCGACGTTGCCGACCACGGTGGACGCGAAGAACGGCCCAGTCAGCGCGGGGAAGATCACGTAGTCCTTGAGCGCCTGCTTGCCCGCCTTGCGCCACATGCCCTGCAGCAGCGGCTTGACGTCGTGCCACTTGCGCTTGCCCGCGACGATGTTCTCCGTCTCGAGGTCGTGCAGCATGACGCCCCACTCGAAGAACGTCATCAGCAGGAATGCGTACACCGGGTTGCCGAGGTAGTACGGATTCCACTTCTGGTCCTGGTCCATCCGCAGGATGCCGTAACCGATGTCGCGGTCCATGCCGACGATGTTGGTGAACGTGTGGTGCATGTAGTTGTGCGAGTGCTTCCACTGGTCTGCCGGACAGACGGTGTCCCACTCGAACACCTCGGAGTTGAGGCCGGGCTCACGCATCCAGTCGTACTGGCCGTGCATGACGTTGTGGCCGATCTCCATGTTGTCGAGAATCTTCGCCACTCCGAGGGCACCGACGCCTGCGAGCCATGCAGGCGGAAGGAAGGGCAGGTACATCAACGCGCGTCCGGCGACCTCGAGGCCGCGCTGCGCCTTGATGATCTTGTAGATGTATTCGCGGTCCTCGTCACCGAGCTTGGCGACGGTGCGGGCGCGCAGGTCGTCGAGTTCGCGGCCGAGCTCCTCCACCTGTTCGTAGGTCAGCACGGTCGGCTGGTCCAGCAGGGTCTCGTCACGGCGGAAGGGCAGGACGGTGGTGGGCAGGATCGAGAGAATCGTTCCGAGCATCTGATGATCTCCAATTCGATCGGGTCGAGATGGGTCTTGGGGTTGTCGCTGTTCGAGGTGGATCTAGATGTCGATGTCGACGTCGCCCACGGCGACGGACACGCACAGCTGGATCTTCTTGTCCGATTCGGTGTCGGTCTCACCGGTCTTGATGTTCTTGGTGCAGCCGGACTTCTTCACCGAGGTACAGGTGAAGCAGATGCCCATCCGGCAGCCGTTGGCCGGTGAGAGTCCCGCTGCTTCGGCCTGTTCGAGCAGCGTTTCGCCGTCGTTCTCCGAGGACACGTCGCTGCCGGAGAACGTGGTGGTGCCGGTGACGTCGTCGCTGACGGTGGCGAACGAGGGCGTGAACTCCTCGAGGTGCAGCCGCTCGCTGAGACCTGCGTCGTCGAAGTACGACGTCACGCTCTTCATCAGTCCGGGAGGTCCACACAGGAAGGTGTCGGCCTCGGCGAACCACGGGGCCACCGCATCGAGATGTTCCTGGCCGAAGAACCCGTGCAGGTCGCCGCCGGTCTTCTGCTCGGTGTACGCGAAGACGATGTTCACGTTCTCGTGCTGGGCGGCGATCTTCTCGAGGTCCTTCTTGTACGCGACGTCGTTTTCGGTGAACGCGTAGTGCAGGAAGGTCAGGTCGCTGCTGTACCCCTCGTCCAGCAGCGACCTGAGCATGGACAGCACCGGCGTGATACCGCTGCCACCGCTGATCAGCAACGTCTTTGCCGGGCGTGGTTGGGGAAGCTCGAACGTGCCGTCCGCCTGCGACAGGCTGACCACCAGGCCGACGTACGCGTTCTTGTGCAGGTACTGCGACACCAGACCCTCGGGATGCGCCTTGATCGTCAGTTCGATCCGGCCGTCCTTGCGGTACTGCGAGCACGCGGGCGAGTAGCAGCGGGTGTGGCGTACTCCGTCGATGACGACTCCGACCTGAACGAACTGGCCGGCCTTGAAACCCTTCCACTGACGCGTGGGACGGATGGTGAGCGTCAACGAGTCTTCGGTGGACCGGTGTATCTCGGTCACTTCGCCGCGAAGGTCACGAACGGTCGTCATCGGGTCGACGAGTTCGAGGTAACGATCGAGCGCGTGGGGCGTGGCCATGGCCTCGAACAGGGAAAGAAGCGAGAACTTGCGCGAACCCGAGGCCCGCGACGGACGTTCTTGAAGCGTCATTCCATCCTCCCTTACCGGATCGAAACCTACGACCCATTCAGTGAACGATTGTGCACTAACATGAGTGTGGCAGAGCGACACCGGTACCTGTCAACGTTTATGTGACCGCCGTTACAGAGCGAATCGACAGTTCTGTGGGTGCCGGGGAGGAACCGGAAGGGAGATCACAGAATGCGCGCCCATAAACTGGACGTTGTGACAGAACCGGGGACCCGCGCCGAGCGCAAGGAGCGCACGCGGCAAGCACTGATCGAGGGCACCCTGGACCTGCTCCGCGAGCGTTCTTTCGCCAGCGTCAGCCTCCGTGAGGTCGCTCGATCCGCCGGCATCGTCCCCACCGCGTTCTATCGACACTTCGCCTCCATGGAGGACCTCGGCGTCGCTCTCGTCGAGGACAGCATGCGGATGCTGCGACAGATGCTGCGCGACGCCCGACGCAACCCCAGCACCAAGACGGCGACCGAGTCCTTCGGCATCCTGGTTCGCCAGGTTCGCTCCCACGAGGATCAATTCCGCTTTCTCAGTCGCGAACGGTACGGCGGCGTGACCGGAGTGCGCCGCGCCTTCGCCACCGAACTACGACTGTTCGTCAGCGAGCTGACCATCGACCTGTCCCGCATGCCCGGTCTGGAGCGGTGGGACGTCGCCGATCTGGAGATGACCGCAGACCTGCTCGTCTCGACGATGCTCACTGCGGTGGTCGGCCTGTTGGAAATCGACAGACCGGGTAGTCAGAACGAGAAGGATCTCATCGAGCGGACCGAGAAGCAGATCCGCATGATCATGCTCGGGATGAGCCGATGGGAACCACGACGGGCTTGACCGTTCGAGAACGAGACGGCCGCGAAGGGATGTTCATGACCGAGTTAAGTGTCGGCGAGTACGTGTTCGAGGTCGAGATGTCGGGACCACCGGACGGTGTTCCGGTGGTTGCGCTGCACGGCTTTCCGCAGACCAACGCGTCGTGGACCGCGGTGACGCCCGGCCTGGTCGGCGCAGGTTGTCGCGTGATCGCCCCGAACCAGCGGGGCTACTCCCCCGGTGCCCGTCCGGTCGGCGTCGAGCACTACCGCATCGAACATCTCACCGGCGACATTCTCGGATTGCTCGACACGCTCGAGCTGCCGTCGGCGCATCTGGTCGGACACGACTGGGGTGCGGTGGTCGCGTGGCATCTCGCAGCCGAACATCCGGACCGCGTCCGCACTCTCACAGCGGCGTCGGTCCCGCATTCGGCCGCGTTCAACTGGGCCATCCGCGAGGATCCGGATCAGCAGGAGCGGTCCACGTACTTCGGGCTGCTCCGAAAACCGGAGAAAGCCGAGCGAGTTCTGGTCGAGAACGACGCCCAGCGGCTGCGCGCGATGTTCGGTGCGGACAGCCTCGACGACGAATACGTTCGGCATCTCACCGTCCCCGGGGCGCTGACGGCCGCATCGAGCTGGTACGCCGCGATGACCAGGGAGTTCGCAAACCTTCCTCCGGTAACCGTGCCCACCACCTACGTCTGGAGCAACGGCGACACCGCCATCGGTCGAGCGGGAGCGGAGCGCTGCGGCGAATTCGTCGATGCGCCGTACAGATTCGTCGAATTGGACGGAATCTCGCACTGGATCCCGGAAGAAGCGCCCGAAAAACTGACGGCCGAGATCCTGGCCCGTATCGACTCCGCCTAGACCCGTTCGGGAGCCCGCACCTTCAGCAGCGCCAGCAGTCCGGCAGCGAGGACGATGATCAGCCCGGCGATACCCGCGCGGTCGGCGTCGAACATCCACACGAACAGACCGAACAGGGACGGTGCGAGGAACGAGGCGGCGCGTCCCGTCGTAGCGAACAGTCCGAAGAACTGACCTTCGCGTCCCGGTGGAGCCAGCCGGGCCAGGAAGGTGCGGGCGGACGACTGCGCCGGCCCGACGAACAGACACAGGATGAGCCCGAAGATCCAGAACATCGTCGGTCCCGAGACGAACAGCAGAATCGTCCCGGCGGCGATCATGCAGGTGAGCGAGAAGACGATCACTTTCTTCGGGCCGATTCTGTCGTCGAACCGTCCGGCCACGATCGCTCCGAGCCCGGCTATGACATTGGCAGCGACACCGAACAGCAGGACGTCGCCCGCTCCGATGCCGTAGACGCTGACGGCCAGTACGGCTCCGAAGGTGAAGACCCCCGCCAATCCGTCCCGGAACAGTGCACTGGCTATCAGGTAGTAGACCGCGCGACGGTCCACGCTCCACAGCTCCCGGACATCGCGAACCAGCACACGGTACGAGGCCGCGAACCCGGCTTCAGCGGCCTTGGGATCGGCGACGGCGCGGGGTACCTCGGGAACGGCGAACAGCACCGGGATGGCCGAGACGGCGAACCATACTGCAGCGAGCAGAGCGACGAGTCGAATGTTCAGTCCGCCGTCGGTGCTCAGCCCCAGAACTCCGCGGGTGTCGCCGTCGCCGGCAATGAAGCCGACGTAGCACAGGAGCAGCAGTACGATTCCGCCGAAATAGCCCATCGACCAACCGAACCCGGAGACTCGGCCGATGTTCGCCGGAGTGGAGACCTGCCGCAGCATCGAGTTGTACGGGATGCTGGCCAGCTCGAACATGATGGATCCGAGACCGAGCAGCAACAGGCCGAGCCACAGATAGTGGTAGTCGTCTCGGACGAAGAACAGGCCCGCCATGGCGACGACCGTCAGCGCGGTCAAGACCCCCAGCAGCCACTTACGTTTGCCGCGCGCGTCGAAGTACTGCCCGCAGACCGGCGCGAGGAGTGCGATGACAACGCTGGATACGGCAATCGACCAGCTGAACCAGGTGGTGGCCGAGATGGAACCGGGCAGATCGTCGCCGACGGCGTCGGTGAGATACACCGAGAACACGAACGTGAGAATGACGGCGTTGAACGCGGCCGAGCCCCAGTCCCAGAACCCCCAGGCGGTGACCTGCTTACGCGTTGTGGCGACTCCGACGACAGCGGCCTCCGGCTGGGTTCCCATGGTTGCCAACACTAGACCGCGGCATCCGAATTCATCGGTGCACCTAGTTGCATAGTCACCGTGTTGCATACATACTCTCGGGTGTGGCTTTGGAACACGCGATTCTGGTTTCCCTCACCGAGCTCAGCGGCTCGGGGTACGAGCTCGCCCGCCGCTTCGACAAGTCGATCGGATTCTTCTGGAGCGCAACGCATCAGCAGATCTACCGGACGCTGACGCGGATGGACGCGGCTGGATGGATCACCGGAGAAGCAGTCGCGCAGGACGGCCGGCCGGACAAGAAGGTCTACTCCGTCAGCGCTGCGGGTCGCGCGGAGCTCGATCGCTGGATCGCCGCTCCGACCGATCCTTCGCAGCTACGCGAGGAACTCGCCGTCAAGATCCGCGGGGCCGCCAACGGTGACATCGATGCTCTCAAGATCGAAGTCGCCCGCCATCGCGATGTTCATGCCACCCGCCTCGACGTCTACCGACTGATCGAGAAGCAGGACTTTCCGGCCCCCGCTGCCCTCACCGGCACCGCGTTGCATCAATACCTGGTGCTGCGCGGCGGAATTCGCGTCGAAGAAGGATTCACCGAGTGGTGCACCGAGGTATTGGAGAAGCTGTGAAGACCGAGCAGACTGCTGGCCCGTATCCGATTCTGTTGTCTCCGTTGGATGTCGGCGCAACCACGCTGAAGAACCGCGTGATCATGGGATCGATTCACACCGGCCTCGAAGATCGCGCCCGCGACACCGGCCGCCTGGCGGCCTATTTCGCCGAGCGTGCCCGCGGCGGAGTCGCGCTGATCATCACCGGGGGCTATGCGCCCAATCGCACCGGTTGGCTGTTGCCGTTCGGAGCCAAGCTGACCAATCGCATCGAAGCCCGTCGGCATCGCCGGATCACTGCTGCCGTCCATGACGAAGGCGGCAAGATCGCCTTGCAGATCCTGCATGCCGGGCGCTATTCCTACCAGCCGCTGAGCGTGTCGGCGTCGTCGATCAAGGCTCCCATCAATCCTTTTCGGCCGCGGCGACTGACATCGAGGGGCGTCCGCTGGCAGATCCGTAACTACGTACGCTGCGCCCGGCTCGCACAGAGCGCCGGCTACGACGGCGTCGAGATCATGGGCGGAGAGGGTTACTTCATCAACCAGTTCCTCTCCGAGCGCACCAACAAGCGACGCGACGAGTGGGGCGGTTCGGCGAAGAACCGTCGGCGGATGGCCGTGGAGATCGTGCGGCAGACGCGGGCAGCCGTCGGCCCCGACTTCATCGTCGTGTTCCGGCTGTCGATGGCGGATCTGGTCGAACAAGGCCAGAGCTGGAACGACATCGTCGCGCTGGCCGAGGACGTCGAAGCTGCGGGTGCAAACATCATCAACACCGACATCGGCTGGCACGAGTCGCGGGTGCCGACCATCGTCACCTCGGTTCCGCGCGCCGCATTCGCGGACATCACCGGCAAGCTCGAAAAACACGTGTCCATCCCGGTCGCCGCGTCCAATCGCATCAACATGCCCGAGATCGCCGAGAACATTCTGGCTCGCGGCGATGCGCAGCTGATCGCGATGGCCAGGCCGATGCTGGCCGATCCGTTCTGGGTCGAGAAAGCCGCCACCGACTCCGCCGACCGGATCAACACGTGCATCGCCTGCAACCAGGCCTGCCTGGACCACGCCTTCGTCCACAAGAAGGTCTCGTGCCTGGTCAACCCGCGTGCCGGACGCGAGATCGACCTGCAACTGCTGCCGACGAAGAAGACCAAGAAGGTGGCGGTCGTCGGAGCCGGGCCCGCAGGCCTGGCCGCCGCGCTCAATCTCGCGCAACGCGGACACGCCGTCAGCCTCTTCGAGGCCAGAGACGAGATCGGCGGACAGTTCGGAATCGCACGACTCATCCCAGGCAAGGAGGAGTTCGCCGAAACGATCCGGTACTTCTCCAGTGCACTTCGCAGCGCAGACGTCGCCGTTCACCTCGACACCCGAGTCACCGCGGCCGAACTCGTCGCAGGCGAGTTCGACGAGGTGGTGCTCGCCACCGGCGTCACCCCCCGGATTCCCCGCATCCCCGGCATCGAGCACCCCTCGGTGCTGTCGTACGCAGAACTGGTGCGCGACGGCAAGCCCGTCGGCGATCGGGTCGCGGTCATCGGTGCAGGCGGTATCGGCATCGATATCTCCGAGTTCCTCACCACCGACGCCTCCCCCACCTTGGATCTGAAGGAATGGAAGCAGGAGTGGGGCGTCACCGAGCCCGAGGCCGCGCCGGGGGCGTTGACTACTCCGGTACCCGCACCGTCTCCGCGTGAGGTGTATCTGCTGCAACGCAAGCCGGGACGCATCGGCGCCGGGCTGGCGAAGACGACCGGCTGGGTTCATCGAGCTGCATTGAAAGCCAAAGGCGTGCAACAGCTTTCCGGTGTCAACTACGAGAAGATCGACGACGCGGGGCTGCACATCTCCTTCGGGGACAAGCACGAGCGTCCCCGCGTTCTCGAGGTGGACACCATCGTGATCTGCGCCGGCCAGGAATCGGTACGCGACTTGGTCGACGAGCTGAAGGCAGCGGGCACCACCACGCACATCATCGGCGGTGCGGACGTCGCTGCGGAGCTCGACGCCAAGCGGGCCATCGAGCAAGGCACCCGGCTCGCGGCCACGATCTGATCTGTCCGCTAGCCTGTCTCACCGTGAGCCTGCCGAAGCCCAGCCCAGATGCCCGCGCCGTCGTCACCGGAGCCTCCTCCGGAATCGGTGAAGCCCTGGCCACCGAACTCGCCGCCCGTGGTCATTCACTGATCGTGGTGGCTCGACGCGGCGAGTTGCTCGAGGCGTTGGCCGCAAAGCTCACGGCCGAGTACGGCGTCACCGTCGAGGTGCGTCAGTCGGATCTGTCGAACCGTGAGCAGCGACAGGAACTGGTGACCGAGCTGTCCGAGCGCGAGATCTCGATCCTGTGCAACAACGCAGGGATCGCAACGTTCGGGCCGTTGTCCGGTCTCGATCCCGCGTACGAGCGCGACCAGGTCGAGCTCAATGCCGTTGCGGTGCACGACCTCACACTGGCGGTCATGCCCGGCATGATCGGTCGTGGAGCGGGCGGCATCCTGATCACCGGTTCGGCGGCAGGCAACATGGCCATCCCCAACAACGCGACGTACGCCGCGACCAAGGCCTTCGTGAACACGTTCTCGGAATCGCTGCGCGGTGAGCTCGCGGGTACCGGAGTCAATGTCACCCTCCTCGCTCCCGGCCCGGTCCGCACCGAGACACCGGACCCGGCCGAGGCCTCGATCGTCGACAAGATGGTTCCCGATTTCCTGTGGATCGACAGCGCCTACACCGCGAAGGTGTCTCTCGAGGGCCTCGAGAAGAACAAGATGCGCGTCGTACCGGGTCTGCTGAGCAAGGGCATGTCGGCGGCCGGCCAGTACAGCCCGCGCAGCATCTCCGCACCGATCATCGGCAGCTTCTACAAGAAGCTCGGCAACTGATACCCGAATTTCGGTCGTTCCGCGGGCTCCACTCCCGACCGAGCAAGCTCAGCGTCGGCGGCGACGTCCGGTTCCGAAGATGCTGCGCGAGATCTCCCGCCCGGCGGCCGAGGCGGCCGATCGAAGGAAGCTCTTGACGGCAGGGTTGCCCATGATCCGCTCTGCGGCCGACGGCCCATCCGGCTCGCTCGGCGGTTGATCCGGCAGATCCGCAGGCAGGGGCGGTATGTCGAACTTCTCGGCCGGGGCCGGTACGTTCGCCACCCGCGCGTTCATCCGCTCGTAGGCCGACTCGCGATCGATCGTTTCTCGGTATTTCGAGGACAGGGTGCTCGAGGATGCGGCCGCCGCGATGGCGTCGTTGCCGATGGTGTCCATCAGGGAGCGGGGCGGCCGAATCTTGGTCCACGCCACGGGAGTCGGTGCACCCTTTTCCGAGAGCACAGTCACGATCGCTTCGCCGGTACCCAACGAGGTCAGCGCCTTTTCCAGGTCGTAGGCGTCGGTCTTGGGGTACGTGCGGACCGTCTTGTTCAAGGCCTTCTGATCGTCGGGCGTGAAGGCGCGCAGGGCGTGCTGAATCCGCGCCCCCAATTGCGAGAGAACATCGTTGGGGACGTCGGTGGGCAGCTGCGTGCAGAAGAAGACACCGACACCCTTGGAGCGGATGAGCTTGACGGTCTGCTCCACCTGCTGCAGAAACGCCTTCGAGGCGTCGGCGAACAGCAGGTGTGCCTCGTCGAAGATGAAGACCAGCTTGGGCTTGTCCACGTCACCCACCTCGGGCAGCGTCTGGAACAGATCGGCCAGCACCCACATCAGGAACGTGGAGAACATCACCGGCCGCGAAGCCTGCGCCCCGAGCTCGAACAAGGTGATCACGCCTCTGCCGTCCGGCCCGACGCGCAGCAGGTCCTCGGTCTCGAGCTCGGGCTCGCCGAAGAAGGTGTCGCCGCCGTCCGCTTCGAGGTTGACCAACGCGCGCAGAATCACTCCTGCGGTGGCCGAGGAGACGCCGCCGATGCCCTTCAGGTCGGCTTTGCCCTCGTCGCTGGTCAGGTGCATGATCACCGACCGCAGGTCTTTGAGATCGAGCAGGGCGAGTCCCTGCGAATCGGCCCAGTGGAAGATCAAGCCGAGAGTGGATTCCTGAGTGTTGTTCAGCCCCAACACCTTGCTGAGCAGAATCGGGCCGAACGCAGTGATGGTGGCGCGCACCGGGACGCCGATTCCGTCGGTGCCCAGGGAGAGAAACTCGACCGGATGGCCGGAGGGAGCCCAGTCCGGAATACCGGTGTCCGCTGCTCGGCTGCGGATCTTTTCGTTGCCTGCTCCCGGCTGCGACAGGCCGGACAAGTCACCTTTGACGTCGGCCATGACCACGGGAACGCCTGCGGCGCAGAGCTGTTCGGCAATGCCCTGCAGCGTCTTCGTCTTTCCGGTTCCGGTGGCCCCGGCCACGAGGCCATGTCTGTTCAATGTGGCCAACGGAATTCGGATACGAGCGGACGGATCGGTGACGCCGTCGAGCACCACGGTTCCCAATTCCAACGCGGCCCCCTCCGACGCGTATCCGGCGGCGATCTCGGCGGCCTTGCCCGTCGATGCCTGCGGCTGCCCCTGTTCCGCGGCCAACGCTTCGGCTTCGGCGGCGTCCGCTGCGGCCAGAGCTTCGGCGGCGACCCGTGCCGCTTCGACGGCGGCGGCCTTGGCAGCCTTCGCCTTCTCTGCCGGGCTGAGCGTGGGTGCCGGCTGCGTCGGGTCGACTGTCATGTCCGCGTCCTCCATGAACGTGTGCTGATGCTGAACTGGCTCGATCGCCACCGCAAACCCTAGTGGCACAGCGGCTCGCACTAGTGTGGTGCGAGTGCAGGACAAACTTGTGTGGATCGATTGTGAAATGACCGGCTTGGACCTGAGCAAGGACAAGCTGATCGAAATTGCGGCGCTGGTGACCGACAGCGAGCTCAACATCCTCGGGGAGGGTGTCGACATCGTCATCCATGCCGACGACGACGCGTTGGCGAACATGCCTGCCGTCGTCACCGACATGCATGCCAAATCGGGCTTGACCGACGAGGTGCGCGCGTCGACGGTGACGCTGGAGGAAGCCGAGCAGCGCGTCCTGGCGTACATCAAGGAGCATGTCCCGGTAGCCGGAACGGTTCCCCTCGCGGGAAACTCCATCGGCACCGATCGCGGCTTCATCTCTCGCGACATGACCGCGCTCGACACCTACCTCCACTACCGCATGATCGACGTCAGCTCGATCAAGGAACTCGCCCGCCGCTGGTACCCGCGTATCTACTACGGACAGCCGCCCAAGGGCCTTGCGCACCGCGCTCTCGCGGACATCAAGGAGTCGATCAAGGAGCTGCAGTACTACCGCCGGACTGCCTTCGTAGCGCAGCCGGGGCCCTCCACCAGCGATATTGCAGCTGTCGTTCACGATCTCGACACGCAGTCAGGGGCGGATTAGCAACCCGGGATTCAACCCGCTAGTATTGTCGACGCTGCTGATGGAGAGCCCGAAAAGGTTCTGCGGATGCGTGCAATGGTGGGCGTAGTTCAGCTGGTAGAGCACCAGGTTGTGATCCTGGATGTCGCGGGTTCGAGTCCCGTCGCTCACCCCATACGAACAAGGCCGGTCTCCTCGTGAGGCCGGCCTTTTTCGTGTCTCCATTCCCCGAGCGACGAGCCCCCCGGTCCCGCCGCAACCACGCTGACCTCGAATTACGTTGTTGTAATTCAACTTTCAGGTTTCTTGTGGGGTTAATGTGACGTACGGTTACCAATGGCACTTTTGGGGAAGAAAAGTACCAATGTGATTCATGTGTTTTTTGCTACGTGAGTTCAGCGTGCCCCGAAGCGTCACCGAACATGTTCTTACGTCCTGCGCGCACCTCGGATGGGTGCGCGGAGGACGCAGACGAGGAGGCTTTTCGTGGGTCGCAGAATGCACAGAGTCATAGCGGGTTCGATCTTGTCGGCAGCACTGTGCATCGGCACAACCGGCTTGCTCAGCCCAGCGGTGGCCACCGCTCAACCCACCATCGAACTCCCCCAGATCCCGATACCGCAGCCCGACGCGCAGCAGCGGGCCGCGATTCTCGCGGCTGTCCTGGACGCCACCGGCGTCCTGATCAACCAGGTCGCAGCCATCGTTCTCGACAGCGACGTGCTCTCCGCACCGGACTCACCGGACGCTCCGAGCACGGTGGAAGTACCCGAGATCGAACTCCCGACCGCTCCGCCGACCGTCGGGCTCGGTGGAGCAGTGCTGCCCATCGATGCAGGCGACTACCGCATCACCTCCGGCTACGGCGGGCGCAACAACCCGACCGGCAACGGCGCGCAGTTCCACCAGGGTGTCGACTTCGCTGCGGACAGCGGAACTCCGATCCACGCGGTCACCGGCGGAACCGTCGTTCAGGCCGGAGATGCAGGCGACGGCTACGGCAAGCTCGTGCGGGTCAAGAGTGGCAACACCGAGACCTACTACGGCCACCAGTCCAGCATCGCGGTGTCGGTCGGCGACGAAGTGGCACCGGGCGATGTACTCGGCGCAGTCGGCAGCACCGGAAACTCGACCGGACCGCATCTGCACTTCGAGGTGCGCAACAACGGTTCGAGCGTCGAACCGGTGGCCTACCTGAAGACGCTGGGTATCGATCCCTCGCTCTACCAGACCCGCGACCGAAGCTGATCGGCCGAACTCCGCTTCGATCAGACCGTAGTGGCGTTCCCGGCCTTCCACTCGTCCCACGGGACGTTCCAGTCACCGAGGCCGTCGGTACCCGACAGCGTCCCACCGACGGTGTTCTTCACGACGACGATGTCGCCGCGCTTGGTGTTGTCGTAGACCCACTTCGCGTTGGTGGGGCTCAGGTTCAGGCACCCGTGCGAGGCGTTGGAGTAACCCTGCTGTCCCACCGACCACGGTGCGGAGTGGAAGAAGATGCCGCTGTAGGACATCCGCGTCGCCCAGTCGACCGGGGTGCGGTATCCGCTGGACGAATTCACCGGCACACCGTAGGTCGAGGAATCCATCACGAGATGCTCGAAGCGGTCGCCGATGATGTAGACGCCGTTGTCGGTGGGCGTGCTGTCCTTGCCCATCGATGTCGGCATGGTGATGACGTCCTGACCGTTGACGTTGAACGTCACCTGCTTGGTGTTGTCGTCGGCGGTGGCGATGACCGCATCACCGATCGTGAACGAGGTCGTGGCGTTCTCCTGACCGAAGATGTCGTCACCGAGATCGCGTCCGTACACGTTCACCGCCACGTCGACCTTGGTACCCGGTGCCCAGTAGTTCTGCGGACGCCAGCGAACTTCCTTGTTGTTGACCCAGTAGAACGCGCCCTCGACGGCAGGCGTCGTGGTGACGGTGATGGCGTTCTGTGCGGCCACTTTGTCGGTGATCGGTTCGTCGAACTGAACCGCGACCGGCTGACCGATTCCGACGATGTCGCCGGGGTTCGGCAGAACGTAGGGCTTGGTGAAGTTGCCGGGCTGGCTGGTGGTGAAGCTCGATACCGTGCTCGACGCTCCCCCGAGTCCGTACGCGTCGGCCTGGACGCGGTATTCACGGTCGTAGCCGAGCGGTTCGGTGTTGGTCCACGACAATCCGTCGGGCGAGATCGCGCCCGAGACCGGCTCGCCCTCCGGGTTGAGCATCGTCACCGAGGACAACTTGCCGTCGGCGACCGAGACGGTCACCGGGTCCGCCGGCGAGAATCCGACGGCTCCGTCGAGGACGCTCGAGGTCAGCTTCGGCTTCATCAGCTCGGTCATCGGGTTGGAATCGATCGGCACCGACGGTTCGGAGACGTCCGATGCAGAACTACATCCCGACAGGACTGCCACCGAAGCAACCACTCCCACCGCGGCGAGTACGAATCCGCGATACACCCTCATGAATCACACCACTTCCCACTTCGAGCCCGACCCGGACGATTGTGCCAGCGGAAAATCGGACACTCCACTCGACAGCCCGTTCGATGAGTAACGTTCGAGTACCAATCGCAGACCAGGAAGTTCGTGTTACCTCCCATCCGCCTCTCACCAGCTCCAGGGCGGACATCACCGCTCCTGGCGGGGCACGGTGAGGACAACGTCATATCCGGCTAACTGACGTGTAATGACGGCGCACCCTGGGCCGGGCACTGTGGAATCCATGGTCACCACGGTGAAGACACTCTGCGCGTACTGCGGCGTGGGATGCGGCATGGTGCTCGAGATCGGCGGCCGAACCGCGTCCTCCGATGCGACCCCGACCAGGCCAGTCGTGACCAAATCCGTCGGCGACAAGTCCCACCCGGCCAACTTCGGCCGACTGTGCACCAAAGGGACCACCACCGCGGACATGCTCGCGGGGCCCGGGCGGCTCGAGAAGGCCCAGATTCGCCATCGCCGCGGCGAGCAACCGGAGAGCACGGACACCGCGGTGGCGATCCACGACACCGCTCGGCGGCTGCGCACCATCATCGACGAACACGGGCCCGATGCGCTCGCGTTGTACGTGTCGGGGCAGATGTCGATCGAGGCCCAGTACCTGTCCAACAAACTGGCCAAGGGGTTCATCGGCACCAACCAGATCGAATCCAATTCCCGACTCTGCATGGCGAGCGCAGGAACCGGATACAAGCAATCACTGGGAGCCGACGGCCCGCCCGGGTCGTACCAGGACTTCGACCACGCCGACGTGTTCTTCGTCATCGGCTCCAACATGGCAGACTGTCACCCCATTCTGTTCCTGCGGATGATGGACCGCGTCAAGGCAGGGGCGAAGCTGATCGTCGTCGATCCCCGTCGCACCGCCACAGCGGACAAGGCCCACCTGCATCTGCAACTCGAGCCGGGGTCGGACCTGGCGCTGCTCAACGGTCTGCTGGCGCTCATTGCGGAGAACGGCGACCTCGACACCGAGTTCATCGCGGAGTTCACCGACGGCTGGGACGCGATGCCGGAGTTCCTCGGCGACTACACCCCGGAGAAGGTCTGCGCCGCAACCGGTCTCGACGAGAAGGACCTACGAGCCGCGGCCGCGATGATCGGCGGTGCAGAGAACTGGATGAGCTGCTGGACGATGGGTCTGAACCAGTCGACGCACGGAACGTGGAACACCAATGCGCTGTGCAACCTCCATCTGGCGACCGGTGCCATCTGCAAGACCGGCAGCGGCCCGTTCTCCCTGACCGGGCAACCGAACGCCATGGGTGGTCGGGAAATGGGATACATGGGCCCCGGGCTGCCGGGACAACGAGCGGTGGTCAACGACGCCGACCGCGCATTCGTCGAGGATCGATGGGGCGTTCCGCGCGGAACGCTGCGCACCGACGTCGGCGGCGGAACCATCGAGATGTTCTCCAAGCTCGCTGCCGGGGAGATCAAGGCCTGCTGGATCATCTGCACCAATCCGGTTGCCTCGGTGGCCAACAGAACAACGGTGATCGACGGTCTCGAGCGCGCCGAGTTGGTCATCACTCAGGATGCGTTCGCCGATACCGAAACCAACGACTACGCCGACGTGATGCTGCCCGCCGCGTTGTGGACGGAAGCGCACGGAGTGATGGTCAATTCCGAACGCAATCTCACGCTGTTCCAACCGGCGCTCGAGGCACCGGGCGGTGCACTACCGGACTGGAAGATCATCGCCGACATGGCGTGCGCGCTCGGATATGCAGATGCCTTCACCTATGCGAGCGCCGAGGAGGTGTTCGAGGAGATCAAGCAGTTCTGGAATCCGAACACCGGCTACGACATTCGCGGAGTCACCTACGAACGGTTGCGCGAGAGTCCCATCCAGTGGCCGTGCCCGCCCGACGCGACCACCACCCGGCATCCGATCCGATACCTCAACGACGGAGTCAGCCAACGGCAACGAGTGTCCGACGACGGTTCGATCCCCGCACTGTCCTTCCCCACTCCGAGCGGTCGGGCCCAGTTCTTCGCCAGGCCTGCGATGGCACCCGCGGAGATGCCCGACGACGACTACCCGTTCGTGCTCAACACCGGACGCCTGCCACACCAGTGGCACACCATGACCAAGACCGGCAAGGTAGCCAAGCTGAACAAACTCGATTCCGGCCCGTTCGTCGAGGTACACCCACTCGACGCAGACCGGCTCGGCGTGATCGACGGCGACAGTGTCGAGGTCGCGTCCCGCCGAGGCCGAGCCGTCCTTCCTGCCGTCGTCACCGATCGAGTGCTCCCGGGCAGCTGCTTCGCGCCCTTCCACTGGAACGAAAAATTCGGTGAGTACCTCGCCATCAATGCCGTCACCAACGACGCCATCGATCCGTATTCTCAGCAGCCCGAGTTCAAGGCGTGCGCGGTCACTCTCACCAGAGTTGCTGCAGCCCAATCACCCTCACCCGTGGGCGACGAACCTTCCCACGATCCCGTCGAGGCGCTCGCCACGATCGTCGGTCTCCCTGCGCGTCCTTCTCAGCCGCTGACGACCGTCGAACAGCGTTATATCGCAGGGCTTCTCGAAGGTCTGGGCAGTGAGGCCGGCCGCAGCGCCGCCGGAACGCCCACTCTGCCGTCGCGCACTCCCCTGTCCCCCGAGACCCACGCATGGCTCGACGGCGTTCTCGCGGGCCTGTTCTCGCGTGGACCCGCCACCGGCGGTGCTGGTGCCGATGTACCGGCCGAGACCGCCGATCCGGGGCGACGGCCGGTGCTGTTGCTCTGGGCCTCGCAAACCGGCACCGCCGAGGAGTACGCCCAGGCCTGCCTGTCCCACCTGCGGGGAGCAGGCGTGTCGATCGCCGAGCATTCGATGGATACGTTCACCGTCGATTCCCTGCCCGCCGAGGCCGATGTGCTGATCGTCAGCAGTACCACCGGTGACGGCGAAGCGCCGGACAACGGTGCGACGTTCTGGGACAGTCTCGTCGCCGAGACCACGGCGAAGCTCCCGGAAATCCGTTATGCCGTGCTCGCTTTCGGTGACTCCAGCTACGCGGACTTCTGCGGCCACGGACGCAGGATCGACGAGCGCCTCACCGAGTTGGGTGCCCGGCGACTTCTCGAGCGGGTCGACTGCGAGCCCGACTACGAGAACGAGGCGGCGGCGTGGCTCGATGCGGTGGTCGAGCGGCTTCGACGCGATGACGACACCACCACCGAAGCAGCGGTGGAGTCCACCGCTCGCACCGTTCCGCAAACCCGAACGGAGCCGGAACAGTACAGCAAGAAGTCACCGCTGGTGACGACTCTCGTACGCAATCGGATACTGACCGCACGCGGATCCGTCAAGGACGTCCGCCAATTCGGATTCCATGTACCCGACGGGACTCTCGAGTACGAGGTCGGTGACGCACTCGGAGTGTGGCCGCGCAACAGCGATGCCTACGTCGACGAGTGGCTCGAGGCCACCGGACTGGACCGGGACACCGCTGTCGATCTTGCTGGACACGGTTCGATGTCGCTGCGCACAGCGCTGAGCCGCCACCTCGAAATTGCTCGTGCAACACCGGATCTCCTGAAGTTCGTCCACCGACGGACTGCGGACGACGATCTCGAGTCGATGCTGCACCCCGACAACAAGCATGCGCTGTCCGACTGGATGTGGGGTCGTCAGTCGATCGACGTGCTTGCTGCCCATCCGGTTCGAGCTTCGGTGGACGACTGGTTGGCAGTTCTCAAACCGTTGCAGCCACGGCTGTACTCGATTTCGTCGAGTCCGAAAGAGAACCCCAACGAAGTACAGGTGACCGTCTCGGCGGTGCGGTACAACGTGCACGGAGTTCCCCGGCGCGGCGTGTGCTCGACCTACCTGGCCGACCATGCGTCGAACCACGACGTGGGGATCTTCGTGCAGAAGTCCTCGCATTTCAAACCGCCGGAGGACCCGACAACCCCGATGATCATGGTCGGCCCGGGTACCGGTGTCGCCCCTTTCCGCGCCTTCCTGCACGAGCGTCGCGCGCTCGGGCACACCGGCCACAATTGGCTGTTCTTCGGTGAACAGCACGCCGACACGGACTTCTACTATCGCGACGAACTGACGGCGATGCTCGGCGACGGTTCGCTGAACCGCCTGGACGTCGCATTCTCACGCGATCAGAAGGACAAGGTCTACGTCCAGGATCGGATGCGTGAACACGGGGCCGAGTTGTGGAACTGGATTCACCGCGGTGCCCACTTCTACGTGTGCGGCGACGCGTCCCGAATGGCCAAGGACGTCGACGCCGCGCTGAAGGGCGTGGTGGCGCAACACGGCAAACTCGCGCCGAGCAGTGCCGAGGCCTACGTCAAAGCTCTTGCCGCAGAGAAGCGATACGTCCGCGACGTCTACTGAGTCGGTGGAACCGAGACGAAACGTGCCATCGGTCGATCAACGGCCGGAATGCTCCGCGGCGTAGGCGTCGACGCGTCCGTAGGCGATCTTGGGCGACCAGTCTCTGTGCACCAAGCCGAAGTTCTGTTCGGTGTCGGCGGTGTCGGAACCGGCGTCCCGGAGGCTGTAGACATAGGCCGGCCCCAGCCAGTCGTTACCGAGAACCGCGTCGAGGACAATCCCGATGCTGTCCGCCTGCGTCTGCTCGCTGACACTGTTGGGATTGGTGCCGGTGGGGGCTCCGAACTCGGTGATCCAGATCTGTTTGCCGCTGTCACCGCCGGCGATCATCGTGTCGCGCATGGACCACATCTTCATGGCGGTGTTCCACGACGCCGTGCTGGGGTCGTTGGGTAGGTAGGGCCACGTGTACGGGTGAACGTTGAAGGCGTCGAAGTACTTGTTCGATCCCTGCGCGTACATCTTCGACAGGAACGTCGTACCCGCGATGTTGCCGTTCGTGTCCTCGGCGGGTGCCATCCCGCCCGCGAGCACGGTGGAATCGGCTTGCACCTGCTTGATCGCCGTATAGGTCGCCTTGATCAGCGCCGAGTACGCCGTCACGTCGGGGGCAGGCTTGAAGAACGTCACGATGTTCGGCTCGTTCCACACCTCCCATATCTCGATCCGGCTCTGGTAGCGCTGAACCACAGTCTTGGCGAACGCCGCGAAGGTGGCGGGGTTCGCAGGACGGGAGTGCGAATCGTTGACGGCGGCGGCTACTCGCGCCCACCTCGGGGTGTACGCGATGATGCCGTGCACGCACATCCCGTGGGCCACAACAGCGTCGATCACCCGGTCGGTTCGGCTCCAATCGAATCTGCCCCGGGTCGACTCGATGGCAGACCAGTCGATGTCGAGACGAACCGCGAAAGCTCCGGCGTCACGAGCGAGCGTGAGTTCCCGATCGAGATCCGCAGGAGACAGCCCACCTATGGTTGCTCCGGGTGATACTCCGATCCGGACCGCGTCCGATTGCCGCGCACATCCTGAATCTCCTGCGGGTGCTTGCTGCGTTCGCAGAGCAGATGCAGCTGCGGGTACCGCCCCGGCCGCGAACGACAACAGCATGACCATCAGTGCTGCACTCGCTCGTCGCGTCGCATTCCTTCTCATCGGCAGATGCTAGCAACGACCAGGAACGGAATATCGCGGTATCGATATTGCTCTGTTGTTTCGTGCTTTGTCTCACTCCTCGGCAGCACAAACACACCGGAAATTCGAATAGTGGAATACACCGACGCGAGCGTCGGTATGACAACCCGGCCTGTACTACTATCTGGACAATGACGACAGGATTTCCCGGTTTCGACGACCGTCTGAACGATCTGCTCGCCCGGCAGGCAGAGAAATCCGGTCTTTCCACCGACGAATTCGTTCGAGGAGCGGTGGTCGACCGACTCGTGCGGGAACTGTCCGAAGATCAGGATTCCGACGTCGGCGCATTGCTTCGTGCGCTGCAGGAGGGCTCGGAGAGAGGCGTCGGCCCAGCCGAGGTCACGCGAGTGTTCGGCACCCCGATCGACGACCCCGACAGGTTGGCCGCTGTAGCTCGAACCGGACTGATGGACACCGGATCCGACGCGGGTTACGACCGGGTCGTCAGCATGGTCGCCGATGCTCTGAGTGCCCCGTCGGCCGCATTCTCGCTTCTCGACGACAAGCGTCAGTACTTCAAGAGCGCCCTTGGACTTCCAGCGGAACTCGGTGGCGCACAGGAGGTCCCCATGGACGGGTCGATCTGCCGCTACGCGATCGATCTCGGGCAACCATTGGTGGTCGAGGACGCACGATTGAACGACATCCTCAAGGACCACCCCTCCGTTCAGAGCAACCTTCTCGTGTCCTACCTCGGAGTTCCGCTCACCGACGACGCCGGCAACTCGGTGGGCACCCTGTGCGTGTGGGATCAGCAGCCGCGACAGTGGACTACGGGCCATGTGCAGATACTGCAGGATCTGGCGTGGATAATTCGCGAGCGCGTTTTCGAATAAGCAGGCTATTACCCGACGAAAATAAGCATTCTCGGCCTACAACCGACTTCAGGTTTTTTTCGATACGTCGACCAGGTAGCCGCTTTCGCGCCGGTATACATTGAATGGGATATATGGGACCAACCGATCCGAACTAGCCACCGGAAGTAGCTGTGCCTGAGACACTGGATTCACCGCGCACTCGCCCGAATGCTGCCGAGGCCGACACCGTTGCAGTTGGTCGCCCCCTTGTCGATCGGCTCAGAGTCGATCCACTCAATACCGCGATCACCGTCGCAGTGGATCTGCTCGCTGCAGCCGTCGCTCTGATCGGAGCATTGCTCTGGCACTCGGGCAGTCTCACCGACACCGGTTGGCTCCCATGGCTGTTCCTGCCACTGCTGATCGGAATCCTCGCCGGAAAGTCGATGTACCGACGCAGTCTCCGGCGCAACTTCCTCGACGAGATCGGTCCTGCCGAAACCGCTGTCGCGTTCGCGTCGCTCGCCCTGTTGGTCCTGATGTTCCTGGCGGACACCGACTACCGGCCCAGCGAGGTCGTGTTGCGACTGTGGTTGCTGAGCGCATTCACGATCGCAGTCGCCCGCTTGATACGTGTCGTCGTCCAGCGCACGCTGCGCATCAAGTTCGGATCGGCAGCGCCGACCATCGTGCTGGGCAACGATCCGATCGCGCATCAACTCGTCTCGCGCACAAGGCAGTTCCCCGAGTACGGTCTCGAACCCATCGGTTATGTGGGTGAGGCACCGGTCGCCGACATCCCTTCGAGCAACGAGGTGCCCCACCTACCGCACCTCGGACTTCCCCGCAATTTCGAAACGGTTGCCCGCGGGACCGGTGCCGAGGAGTTGATCGTCGCGTTCGCACCGACCGAGGATCGCGAGTTGATCGCCGCCATCAGGACTGCGCACCGCCTCGGTATGCGAGTGTGGGTGGTGCCCAGGCTATACGACGCCGTGGGCGTCAACACTCGCGTCGAGCACATCGGCGGTCTGCCGCTGATGGTGCTTCCGCACGTGAACCCCAAGGGGTGGCAATTCGCCCTCAAAGGACTTCTCGATCGAGTCCTGACCGCATTCGGACTCCTGCTGCTCTCCCCCGTCTTTCTCACACTCATGCTGCTCGTACGCCTGAGCTCACCTGGCCCGATCTTCTTCAAGCAAGAGAGAATCGGCCGCGACGGATTGCCGTTCGATTGTCTGAAGTTCCGCTCCATGCGGCCTCCACGTGCGTCCGACGCCGAGTTCGAGCGAAAGGCCGGGGACGCACCCGGCGGTGTCGAAGGTGTCGACCGACGAACGCGGATCGGAAAGATCATGCGACAGACCTCGATGGACGAACTTCCGCAGCTGCTCAACGTACTTCGCGGCGACATGAGTCTGGTCGGTCCGCGCCCGGAACGCCCCGAATACGTCGACCTGTTCGAGATGCAGATCCGTAGGTACGGGGAGCGGCACCGCGTCAAGGCAGGCGTGACGGGATGGGCTCAGGTGCACGGCCTCCGCGGCCAGACGTCCATCGCGGACCGCGCCGAGTGGGACAACTACTACATCGAGAACTGGTCGGTGTGGCTCGACGTCAAGATCCTGTTCCTCACCGTCCTGGCCGTGCTGAAGCGCGCCGAGGACTGATCGTGGTTTCCGCCGAACACGGCCACGTTCGGGTCACCCCGTGATCACGTACGTTGCGCTCGCTTTCGGCGCAGCGGTCGTCCTCGCGCTCGGCTGCGCGGTGGCATCGGCGATCTACCGCCGCCCGCAGCGCGGCGTGCTGTTGCTCGCAGCATTCGTTCCGCTGCACGGACTTCTGGTTCTGGTGCCCCTGCCAGGTGTGGTGTCCGGCTGGAAGGAAGGGCTGGTCGTCTTCACGGTTCTGTGCGCGTGGTTACGCCGACCGCGACACGTCCGTGGCTCGATGCCTCGGGTCTTCGTGCCGTGGTGGCCCGCCGCTGCTGTCTTCGTCGTGTTCGGCAGCGTGTCTGCGTTCGCCACCTTCGGAATCGTCGGCGTGTTCGGCATCAAGGTGACCTTCTTCTACATTCTGCTGGTGGTCGTCCTGCGGCTCGCGCCGTTCGACGCCACGGACCGAGACCACCTCGTCTCCGTTCTCATGGGCATGGGCGTGTTCACGTCGGCGGTCGGTATCGCGCAACTTCTGGCCGGGCCCGCCGCACTGGTGTCGCTGGGTTACGAATACGGCACTCAGGTCCGCACATCGGGCGGGCTACTGCGCACGTTCAGTACGTTCAACCTCCCGTTCCCGTTCGGGCTGTACGTGATGTTGGCGTTGCTGGTCGGCGGTGCGGTGGCGCTGGCCGATCCGCGCCGACGGCGAAACATGTTGTTTCTGTTCGCGTCTCCGATGATGGTGGTCGCGATGTCCAGTTCGATCGTGCGAGGGGCCATCCTGGGACTCGCGGTCGGGGTCGTCTACCTGATCGCTGTGCGGTTTCGGTACCTCGCTGCGCCGCTGGCTCTGGCGGCGCTGGCCGTGGCGGTCACCGTTCCCTTCGTTCCCAGGATCACGTCGGTCTTCTTCTCGTCGAGCAGTCTGGGTCAACGCGGTGACGGCTGGGCCAACATCATCGCCAGCATCCTGGTTCATCCCGTCGGGACGGGGCTGGGATCGAGTGGGTCTGCGGCAGACCGCATTTCCACCGCCGAGGGTGTCGCATTCACGCAGTCCGGGCTCTCGACCAATTACCAACCCGACAACTACTACGTCAAGGCACTGCTCGAACTCGGACCGATCGGCCTGTGGGCAGTGGTCGCATTGCTCGTGACGTCGCTGCTGTGGTGCACGCGCCTGTCCCGAGCACTACCGGGCAACGACGGTGCGCTCGCCCTGGGCGTCGGTGCTTCCATCGTCGCAGCGATGTTCGCCAGTCTCGTCTCGACGTATTTCGAGATCTTTCCGATCGATGTCTATTTCTGGCTCTTGTTAGGAGTGGTGGGATGCGCAGCAGCGCAACACGAATCATCTTCGGGGCGCTCGCCCTCAGACCGGGAGGAAGCGGAGTACAGACCTACATTCGCGAGCTCCTGAACGAGCTCCCCCAGTGCCTACCCGCTGCCGATCTCGCCGCGACCGTCCAGCGCGACGCCGTCGGTGAGCTCCCACCCTCGGTCACGGCGTTGGAACGGCCTGTCACCAGCGGTGCCGCTCGTGCAGTGCTCGGTGCCCTCCCCGTCGGTCGTTGCGATGTGGTGCACGGCCTGGACGTCGACCTGCCGTTTCTGACCAAGGCCTTCACGGTGGCCACGGTGCACGACCTATCGGTCATCGACATGCCGTCGGCCTCCAGTCGATTTCGCGCGTTGGGCGAACAGAGACTGGTACGGCGCGCACTGCGCCGCGCAGATCTGCTCATCGCGGTCTCGCAGTTCACCGCCGATCGAATCAAGGCGGTCAGCGGCCGCGACGCCACGGTGGTCGGTTTGGCACCCGCAGCGTGGGCCGCTGTCCCCACCGACAGCCGGATAGATCTGGTTCGGCGCAAGTACGACTTGCCGGACCGTTTCGTGATGCAGGTCGGAACGGTGGAGCCCCGCAAGAACGTTCAGCTCGTGGCCGACGCAGCGGAGAGTCTCGGAATACCGTGTCTGCTGGCCGGGGCCGGCTCCACCGGTCCCCACGCCCCTCGCAATTCGCGGGGGCTCGGGTACGTCGATGTCGAGGATCTGCCCGGCCTCTACGCTGCCGCGACAGTCACTGCGTACGCCTCTCGGTACGAGGGCTACGGGCTTCCGCCGGTGGAGGCGATGGCGTCGGGCGGCGCGGTCGTCGCCAGTGCCGTCGGTGCCCTCCCCGACGTCGTCGGCGACGGTGCCGTTCTCGTCGAGTCCGAGAACGTGGACGACTGGGTACAGGCGATGAAACCACTCGCTTTCGACGGGGGCGCGCGCGCAGCTCTTCTCGACGCGGCAGCCGTAGCCACCCGCGAGATCAGCTGGCGTAGAACGGCGGAGCTCACCGCCGACGCGTATCGAGCCGCGGGCATCGTCTGATGGCCGAGGAGCTCGCGCTCGACGGCACCGAGCAGCCACCGGACTACCGCGCCATCGCAGCGGATCCGAAAGCCGCGGCCAGAGCGACGATTGCCGTTCTGATCAGCAGAGTGATCATCGCGACGCTGGGGTGGGTGGGCAGCGTCGTCGTCGCGAGGTCCCTCGGACCGGACGAGTGGGGCCAGTTCAGCTTCGTCTTCGCGCTGCTGGGCTTGATGTCCGTCGTGACCGATCTGGGGGTCGGACGCGTCGTGCTGGCGAAATTGATGGACGACGATTCCGAGGAAATCGGTCGAACGGCGTCGGCGTTCCTGGCGCTCCGAACCGTGCTCGGTTTGGTGGGGTACGTACTGGCCGTCGCATACGTTCTGCTGCTGCAGTATCCGAGCGAGGTGGTCCTCGCGACGGTGGTCGGCGGACTGGTGGTCGTGTTCGCAACCCCGGGTCACGCCCTGAGTGTGCTCTTTCAGAGCCGTCACCGCCTGGTACTCGTGGCCGTTGCCGAAAGCGCCGGGCAAGCAATCCAATTGGCGTTGACCGTGCTGGCCGCCGTGCTGGCCCCCACCCTGCTGATCTTCGTTCTCCCGGCCGTGGCCAACGAAGTGTTCAAGTTGGTGACCAAGGGTTTCGGCATCGGCAACCGTTCCATGGGCCTGCGACCGTCGCGGCACATCGACATTCGGCGCTGGGGGCCCTACCTGAAAGAGGCCGTACCACTCGCGATCGGCTTCGCCCTCACCATCGCGATGCTCAAGATCGACATGCTGATGCTCAGCCTGCTCGACACGTTCGAGGCCGTGGGACTGTATTCCATCGGCTACAAATTCTCGGACATGATCGACACCTTCGTGTTGGCGGCAGTCGCACCGATCAGCACCTTGCTCGTCGCGTCGTGGCCCCACGACGCCACCGCATTTCGCGCACGCTCGCGTTCGGCCGCACTGCTGTTCGCACTCTTCGGCGCAATGGCTGTCGCGGCGTTCGTACCGTCGGCCGAGCCGTTGATCGGGCTGCTGTACGGCGAACGGTTCGTCGACGGAGCCGACGCAGCCCGATTACTCGTCATCGGCGCGGCACTGATGTCGTTGGTGATGCTGGGAATCTTCCTGCTCGCGTCGGCCGGAATGCAGCGACACTACCCCGTGGTGGCACTGGTCGGTCTGGCCCTGAACGTCGGGTTGAACCTGTTCCTGATCCCGCGGATGTCGTACGACGGAGCCGCCATCTCCACCGTCGTGACGATCGGCACCACTCTCGTTCTGCTGTGGATCGTGATCGCGCGAAGCATGCCCATATCCGGACTGCTTCCCGTGCAATCCATTTCGGTGATACTGGTGGTCACCGCAGCCACTACGGTCGGCGGCTGGTTCCTGGTGCAACACTATCCGGGCCTGTGGCTGCTCGTCTCGGTTGCGGCAGCGTTGCTGGTCGCAATCGTGCTCTACGTGTTCGTCGCCATCGGACTCGTCGAGTCACCACTGCCGGGACCGGCCGAGAAAGGACGTCACCGTGCGCGTTCCGAATGACCATCGACACAACGGACACATCGCCCGATTCGGACCCCGCCCTGCGGAGTCGAAGTCGGGTTTCGCGAAGGTAGAAGACCGTTGCGCCCGTTCTTCGAATGTTGTTGATGTGCAGTTCCATTCACGAGCGGCACGGCAACGCGAACGGCATACGAGCCCGGCTATCATCGAGCCTGTCGGCTCCACGAATCTCCGAAGCGGTACGTCCGCTCGCATCGACGACGGAAGGGTACACGGTTGATGTCCGTCCACGATGCCGTACACCGGGGCGACGTGCCCCCACCTATCGACCTCGCGGGACACATGCGGGAACTCGGCCGGGCATTGCTGCCCGCCGTGATCGTTGCTGTGCTGGTGGGTGCGGGCGTGTTCTACCTCAGGAGCGAACTCACCGACAAGCAGTACGCCGCGTCGGTCGTGGCCGAGATCGAACCGGCCCAAAGCCTTGTTCCCGGTGACGCGTTCATCGAGCAGATGCGCGCACCGTTCGTCGAGTTGGCGACCGACCGCAGTGTGCTCGATCAGGTCCTCACACAGGTCGACTCCGGACTGAACGCTGCCGAGTTGGCGTCGAGCGTCGAACTCTCCCCCGGTACTTCACCTGCACTGCTGACCGTCACGGTGACGACCCGTTCTCCTGAGCTCGCCGCAGATCTGGCTCGCGCGATGGTGTCGACGATGGCAAGTACCAGCACTGCCAACGCGATCCGCGACTCGCGGGAGCGAACGGACGAAGCGCAGTCCGCGATCGACGCGCAACAGGCGCGAGTGGACGCTCTGCCCGCCGACGACCCGAGCCGGCCCGCATCCGTGTCGGAACTGGCCGAACTACGCACCCGCCTGAGCGAGCTGCAGGCCACTGCGGGCGGAGACCGACTGGTCGTGCTGTCGAACCCCGAACAGAGCACCACAGCGGTGTCACCGAAACCGGTCTCGGAGGCACTCGTCGCTGCGCTCGCTGCACTGATCGTTGCCGCCGAACTGATCGTGTTGCTGCGAGGACGTCTCGGACGCAAGCCCTCTCGGTCCTGGGCTCGTCGGGTGTCTCGCAAATACGGAGCGAAATTCGACCCGACAGCGGGCGACACCATGCCGCCCGCCGTGGCCGCGCGGATCGCAGCGCTCGAACGCGGCGATCGACCCGTCTCCAGGGGTGCTCGGCACGCTGCGCCCAAGGGCGACAACGTGATCGTCCTGTTGGTCGGCGAGGGCGCCGTGACGGCCTCGACTCAGGATCCGGACCGGACAGGCGAACGTCCTCGGGTCACCGAAGAATTCGGGTTGTCGGAGCAGTGGTGGCAGCACACCGACGTGGGCGACGTCGAGACCGTCGTGGTGCTGGTGTCGACACGTGGACGCGACAAGAAGGCGGCAACCGCCGCGCTGCGGCGGCTCGACGACTTCGACATTCCCGTGCACGTGGTCCTGCAGAACAAGAACTCGACCCGACGGGTGGAACAGACCGCGCAGACCATTGCGCCGGAAGGCCAACGCCATGCCAGCTGACAGAATTGCCGTCGTACACGAAAGATTCACCGAGATCGCCGGATCCGAGCACGTCATCGAACAGCTCGCGCTGCACTGGCCTGCGGCCGAGGTGTTCGCGGCGATCTCTCGGCCGGCCGGGGTTCCGTCGGGAATCGGCCGGGAGCCGCACACGACCGCCCTCAATCGTGTGTACAACGCCTTGGGCCAACGGTCGTACGCACCCGTTCTGCCGATGATGCCGCTCGCCTTTCGGCGCATGCCGCTCGACGGTTTCGATGCAGTCGTGGTGAGTCACCACGCATTCGCCACTCAAGCCGTGTTCGCCACCGACTCCCCGGTGATCGCCTACGTACACAGCCCGGCACGATGGGCCTGGGACCCCGAACTACGGGCAGGTGAAGGTGGCGGACGAGCAGGAGCAGCGATACTGACGGCACTGTCGGCCGTTGCCCGTCGATGCGAGATCGCTGCCGCCCCGAAATTGAACACAGTGGTGGCCAACTCGACTGCAGTTGCACGTCGTATCGAGGATTGGTGGGGCCGTGACGACGCAGTGGTGGTCCATCCGCCCGTCGACACCGAGGGCTTCGTTCCCGATCCGTCCGTCGAGCGGGAGAACTTCTTCCTCCTCGCCGGTCGCCTCGTTCCCTACAAGCGGCCCGACATCGCAGTCCGGGCCGCTGCCGAGGCCGACGTTCCGCTCGTGGTGGCCGGAGACGGACGAGCAATGGATGCCTGCCGGGCGCTCGCCGGTCCGAAAACGACCTTTCTGGGCCGAGTTTCACACGAGAAGCTCCTCGAGCTGCACCGAACGACGCGGGCCCTGTTGATGCCGGGAGTGGAGGACTTCGGCATCGTCCCCGTCGAATCCATGGCCTGCGGGACTCCCGTGATTGCGCTGGGCGACGGCGGTGCCATGGACTCGGTCGTACCGGGAAAGACCGGAATGCATGTGCCACCGGGGTCGGACGAGGCAGTCGTCGCCGGATTCGCCGACGCCATGCGTTCGTTCGCCCCCGGAGACTTCGACCGCAGGGAGATTCGCACGTGGGCAGAGGGTTTCTCGAGGGCCCAGTTCCGCAGTCGTATGCAGGAGGTAGTCGATGCGGTCCGCTGAACGCCGATATCGTTCGACCGCACTGGACCGAGTCTTCGCCGACACCCGGATAGTGACTGCCGTCGGTCCCGTTCGTGGCCTGGACATCGAGCGCACACGCGCAACGCTGCGCGCCGCCGAACGAGTCGCCCGGACACCTCACGTTGCGCTCGAACCGCGGTCGGATACACGACAGTGGCGCTACCGCAGCGACATCGCCGGAGACAACGTCACTGCCGGCACCGGAGCCACCGAGGATCTGGGCCGTATGCTCACCGACATACGACGGCGAGACGGTGCGAGAGGACCGCTCGAGGTGATCGTGTTCGAGGACCATCTCGCTGTCGACTACTCGCACGGAATCGGCGACGGCCAGATCGGCGTCATGATGCTGGCGGCTTTCTCCGACGACGCCGATGGAACCCTGGTTCCCGCGCTCGCGACAGGATTACCGGCCAGCGCAACGTGGAAAGCGCTGTGGCGTCACTATTCTCGAAAACCGAAGACATTGGCGGACTTCTGGAAGTTGCGCGGTCGCCATCGAGCCGAGGCCGACGGCGATTCTGCTCCACGTCGAAGAATCGAGAACTGGGAGTCCGCGAAAGTCAGCCGCGCCGGGTACATGAACCGAACCCGAGTGGACGAACTCAAGCACTGGACGGCCGAGTACATGCCGGGAGCGACCGCCGCGTCGATCTCGACAGCGCTGTGGAGCGCAGCGCTGCGGGCCGAGGGCGTCGACGTCGACGATCACATCATGGTGTTGTTCAACAGCAGGCGTTATCTCGATCCGGCGCAGCAGAGTTCGCACGGGAACTTTGCCGTCGGCATTCCGCTTCACCTCCCTTCGGGCACGACACCCGTCGGTATCACTGCGGCAATGCGCGAGGTGATCGAATCGGGATGGCCGATAGCGGTGTTGGGAATGTCGCTACTGCGCGATGCTGCGACGCGATTTCGGTCTTCCGCTCGCGCGCAGACCGATTCGGTCGTCGAGGTTCCCGAGACCTTGAGGTTGGCCGTCAGCGACCTCGGGCGACTGCGCGTCTTCGACCACCTCGATTGGGCCGACGACGGCAGGCCGCCGCAGATGGCAGCATCACTCGAGCCCGACGGCCCGGATGGCTGCACGATGCTCATTGCCGAGATTGCGGGTGGGCGGACCTACACGGCATCGTTCTGCAGCAAGATGATCGACGCCGCTGTGGTGGACGCAGCATTGCGGCGCATGTGCGACGACCCCGTCGCGCTACTCCGAGATGCTTTCTGACACAGGAACGAGGCTCGATCATGACCGCCGGATCGACTGTGTTGTTCCTTGCCCACACCGGGCAGGTTTCCGGTGCCGAAAAGGTGCTTCTGGATCTGATCGACGAGGCCGAGCGCCGCGGCTACGACACTGTGATCGCCTGTCCCTCCGGCCCCCTGACCGACCGAGTGCCCACGGCGACGCGACACATCCCCATCGGGGAGCTCGGGCTCGGTGGTGAACGAGGAGCCGCCCGAGGCGTCGCAGCGGCACGCATGTCGGCGCGTTGGGTCACCGCAGCCCGCGCGGTGCGTACCGTTGCCCGCGCGCCGGGCACCGTTACCGTCGTGAACTCACTCTTCGCGCTCCCGGTCGCACGGTTGGCCCGTCCTCCTCGCGGTGCGTCGTGGCTCGTCCACGACACCATGACCTCTGCCAAACAGCGCGTGGTGGTGCGGTTCGCACGGTCGGCCGTTCGTGTCGCAGTCTCGGTATCGGAAGCCACCGCTGTACCCCTGCGAGCGGCCGGACTCCCGGTCGTGGTGTCGCACAACGGAGTTCCATGGCCGGTTCCGCGTTTCGGCGGTGAGCTGCACGCCCCTCCTGTCGTCGGCATACTTGCCCTCCTCACGCCGTGGAAGGGCCATCGAGTTCTGCTCGACGCCGTGGCCACACTCCCCGAGATTCGTGTCGAACTCGCAGGCGGCAGCTTCCCCGGTGATCGTGACTACGTCGCAGAACTTCACGAGCGAGCATCTCGATCGGACCTCGCGGGTCGGGTCGAATTCCTCGGGCACACCGACGCGAAATCGGCGCTTCAGAGGTGGGACGTGGTCGTTTCCTCGAGCACGTCGCCGGAGGCGGGCCCGTTGTCGGTGCTCGAAGCGATGTCACACGGGCTGCCGGTGATCGGAACCGACCACGGCGGCACCCACGAGTTCCTCGCCGACGGTGCAGGGATTCTCGTCGAACCCGGCAACGTAGCAGCCCTCGCCGCAGCCATTTCCACGGTCATCGGCGATTCGAACCGACGACGCGCACTCGGGGACACTGCGAGAGACCGTGTTGCCAGCTGCCACGACATCGGCCGGACACTGCCCGAACTTCTGCACCGTCTCACCGACTGACAGACCGCCCGACCGCGCGTATTCGGTTAGGAAATCGAACGAAGCCGACCCCCGGCACAGACGGCTGTGTTTCAATCGGGGCCCGATGGGAACGATGGGGGCTGATATGACTCGCGCCGTGACGAGATCCAACGAGCATTATCAATGGTGTATCGGCGTGATGACCAGCCTCGCGTTGACCACCGCCGTCAAACGCATCGTCTCTGCTGCAGCCCTGGCCATGGCTGTGGTCGTGACCCTCGAGCTCGCATTCGGCTACGGAGCCACGACGGCGATCCCGTCGATCGTGCAGTGGACGTGCATGATCGCCGCGTACATCATGGGCGCGTTCTGGTGGTTCGGTCCATGGCCGACGCTCGGGCAGGCGTTCGCTTTCGTCGTCATCGCCAACTTCGCAATCTTCGGTGCCACCATCACGGCAGATTTCGCACCCGAGGTCACGCTCGGCAAATGCGCGTTCCTCATCCCGATCGGCATGCTGGTCGGCTTCTTCTTCGACAAGTGGCGGCTGGCCACCCACATTGCTCTCTGCCTGCTCGGCACCACGGTCGTCGCGGTCTACATCGTCGTCGAGCGCGGTGTGGATACGTTCGTGGCAGTGGTTCTGTGGGCTCCGATCGTCATCTCCTTCACCGGCTTCGCCCTGCTGCTGCAGGCAACCACCCAATCCATGCGTCTGGAGTTCGAGTAACCGACATGCGAACCTTCTCCCTCCCCCACACCGGGACCGAAGTCTCGAGCATCGTGCTGGGGTTCATGCGCATCACCGATCTGGACGACGACCGGATCAGGAGATTGGTGGCCACCGCGCTCGATGTGGGCGTGACGGTGTTCGACCACGCCGACATCTACGGCGGGTCACCGCACACGTGCGAGAAACGATTCGGCGATGCGGTGACGTTGACCCCGTCGCAACGCGAGCGCATCAGCATTCAGAGCAAGGTGGGTATTCGCGAGGGCTGGTTCGACTTCTCCAGGGATCACATCGTCACCACGGTCGAGGCGTCACTCGAAGCCCTCGGCGTCGATCACCTGGACACCCTTCTGTTGCATCGCCCGGACACCCTCGTCGAGCCGGAGGAGGTCGCAGCAGCGTTCGACCACCTGCACGCGTCGGGCAAGGTCCTCGGCTTCGGCGTCTCCAATCACACGCCCGGCCAGATCGAGTTGCTGAAAACTGCAGTGAATCAACCGATTCTGTTCGATCAAATACAGCTGAGCATCGTGCACTCGCCGTTGATCGCGGCGGGCCTGACCGCCAACATGAGCACCGAGGACCAGTCGATCGACCGCGACAACGGTCTACTGGACTACGCGAGAACGCGCGGCATCACCCTGCAGGCGTGGTCTCCGTTCCAGAGCGGGACGCCGTCCGGCGTGTTCGTGGGCGACCGCGAGAACTACCCGGATCTGAACGTGGCATTGGACGAGATCGCCGACGTCTACGGGTCGACGCCGTCGGCGGTGGCAACGGCCTGGATCACCAGGCACCCGGCCGATATCCAGGTCGTGCTCGGAACCACGAATCCCGATCGAGTCGTCGAAGCCGCCGCCGGTTCGGACCTACGCCTGACCAGGCAGGAGTGGTACCGCCTGTTCCGGACGGCAGGCCACACATTGCCCTGAACGAGGCTCAGCGGCGTCACATCTGCCGTTACCTTTTCGTTACCGACTAGCTATCGGTCCGTGATGATCAGGCCTCGGTTCGGTGACGTTGCGCTGTCAGGATTACCGCACGGCATGCACCGGAACCTGTAGCCCTCGGGTTCCACCCCGTGCACGTCGGTCGTTAGGCCATCCGAACTGAGAGGTTCGCACCGTGACTGTCACCGACCACTTCGATTCTCGCCTCGCACCCGTCGAACGCGGCAATGCTAGTTACTCCATCCGCACCGAGTTCTACTCCCCTCGCCTGACTGTCGTCCGCGCGACGGGCGATGTCGATCTGCGGGCTCGTACCGATCTGGCACAGGCGCTCGACGACGCTCTGCGCGGCGAAACGGTTGTGCTGCTGGACTTGTCTGCGGTCACCTTCATGTACTCGGGGTCTGCGTGCGTGGTCCTCGACGCTGTCGCCCGCAGCGCTGGCCGCCTCGAGGTCTTTGCTCCGACGCGGCCCGCGCGCATCGTTCTCGACGCACTGGGCGCGGCGACGATCGGGGCGGATCCGCGCGCTGCCTGACCGGTGGAGGTTTGCGGTCCGGCCGATTCGGCAAACCCGAGGAGGACAGCGACTCCGGACGGCACATGTGCCGCGAGTCGTCTCCACGGAATCGAAGCGGCTCGTTCGACTTGCCGCGTGGAGCATTTCACGCACACCGAGGCAAGGATCGACAATGTCCGACCAGTTCAGCAAATCCGACCCGACCAGCGCGTTTCCGATGCCCGATCGGGCCGAACAGAGTCGTCTCGAGCATCCCGGTCTGACCCGCGACATGGTCACCGCTCCCGATCACGGCGAGGATTCCTACCGTGGATCGGATCGCCTGCACGGCCGTAAAGCATTGATCACCGGCGGCGACTCGGGTATCGGCCGTGCCGTTGCACTGGCATTCGCGCGCGAGGGTGCCGATGTCGTCATTGCACACCTCGAATCCGAAGGTCCGGACGCGCAGACCACTGTCGACCTGATCGAGGGATCAGGCAGCGCAGGTAGAGCCATCGCCTGTGATCTCACCGACGAGTTGCAGTGCGTGCAATTGGTCGACACCGCGTCCGAGGTTCTCGGCGGGCTCGACATCGTCGTCAACAATGCCGCGTTTCAGATGGCGCAGATGGGCGGGATCGCAGACATCACCACCGAGCAGTTCGATCGCGTACTCAAGACCAACTTGTACGCCCTGTTCTGGATCTCGAAACGCGCCGCCGAAATCATGGACGCGGGTTCCACCATCATCAACACCACCTCGATCCAGGCATCGAATCCCTCTCCCGAGTTGATGGACTACGCCACCACCAAGGCTGGAATCGTGGCGTTCACCAAGGGTCTCGCCGGTGATCTCGCCGAACGCGGAATTCGCGTCAATGCCGTTGCACCCGGGCCTATTTGGACGCCGCTGATCCCGGCCACGATGCCGTCGGAGAAGTACGAGAAGTTCGGCGAGACCGTCCCGCTGGGACGACCGGGTCAACCCGCAGAGCTGGCACCGGCATATGTCTTCCTGGCATCGAACGAGTCGAGCTACATCACCGGCGAGACCATCGCGGTCACCGGCGGCACGCCGTTCAACTGATCTTGTCGCCCTCTGCGGTGTCGCGCCACGCAAGCAGCACACCGTTTCCCTCCGGTCGTCGCCACGGTAGGAACAATGCGACGGCAAGCGCACATGCCACAGCGGCACCGACGGTCACGAACGACGCGAGCTGAAAGCCCTCCAGCGAGGCCGCTTTCATCGCGTGGATCAGCTCGGCCTTCTGCGTCGCGAAGATCGGGTTGGTGGGCGCTTTCACGATTTCGATGACGCTGACGACCGTTTCGCGAGCGAACGCCTTCTGGTAAGGCTCCATGATCGCGTCGGGTATCGCGTCGATCTTCGGACTCACCTGTGAGGTGTAGATCGACGCGACGATCGATCCGAGCACGGCAACTCCGAGCGTTCCACCGACCTCTCGGGTGGTGTCGTTCACCGCGGAGCCCGCACCTGCTTCGTCGAGCGTCACCGAGGACATGATCGACTCGGTGGCAGGGCCCTGCACGATCGCCAAGCCGAGGCCCATCAGCACCATCGAGACGAGAACCGGCCCCAGATAGGGCGTTTGGACCTCCACCTGACCGGCGACGAACATCCCGATGCTCATCACCATCAGCCCGAAAACGATCACCGCCGTGGTTCCGATGCGTTGCGCAATGATGGTCGCCAGCGGCGCGCCGATGGCGATGGATACTGCGAAGGGCAGTGAGTGAACGCCGAACTGCAGTGGGGTCAGCTCCACCACACCCTGGAAGTACTGGGTGATCATGAACAGGAAGCCGAACATGCCGAAGTACGCCACGGCAATGGCCAAGGCGGGCAGTGAGAATCGTCGATTCCGGAACAGGTTCAAGTCCAGTACCGGAGACGGCGTCCGCAGCTCCCACCAGACGAACGCGACGATGGCTGCCGATCCTGCCAGGTAGGCTCCGATGCTCGTTGCAGACAACCAACCATTGTGTGGCGCTTCGATGATCGCCCAGACCAGCACGGTGATGCCGGCCAACGACAGCGCGATACCCAGGGGGTCGTACTTGCCGACGTGCTCTGCTCTGGATTCCGGTACGCAGGCCAGCGCGGCCACCAGAACGAGCAGTGCCACAGGAACATTGATCCAGAACACCGAGTGCCACGAGAAGTGCTCGAGCAGAAACCCACCGGCAGTCGGGCCGATTGCGATGGCGAACCCGGCCATCGCCGTCCAGGCCGCGATGGCCAGTGCGCGCTCCTTGGCATCGGTGAAGATGTTGATGATCAGGGCAAGGGTCGCCGGAAACACTGCGGCCGCACAGACTCCCATGGCCGCGCGCGCCGCGATCACCTGTCCCAGATCGGCGGCGACAGCGCCGCCGATCGACATCACAGCGATGCCCGCCAGTCCGAAAATCATGACCTTCTTGCGGCCGTAGCGATCGCCGAGATGACCGAACGCCAACAGCAGTCCGGCGAACGTCAGTGTGTATGCGTCGACCACCCACTGCAGGCCGCTCATATCGGCACGTAGCTGCAGTCCCATCGAAGGCAGCGCGACGTTGACGACGGTGTTGTCCAAAACGACGAGCAGCTCGGCTGCGCAGATCACGATCAGCGCGAGGTATCGCCGACGGAACTGCGGCAAGTTCACCGGTTGACTGGAGGTGGTGGGTGACGACATCGGAATCCCTTCGACTATGACGGTCGGCATAGTTCCTGAAGGGAAGTTAGCTGTAACTGATAGTTATAGCAACATCGCCCGGCTCTTTCTGGTCGACGTCAGCGGCCCGCCGAAGCCTCCAGAACCGCCTCGAGCAGGGCCGACAACTCCCCCTCGGTCCGATCCAGAGCCGTGGTCGAGCGCTGCGCCTTGGCCATGATCAGCGCACCTTCGATGGCGGCGATCGCGAATGTTGCCAACGTGTACGACCGCTCGCGAGTCAATCCGCGCTGCCACAGGGATGCCGCTATGACGTCCTCCCAGGACGAGAAGGACTCACCTGCCGCGGCCACCGCCTGCGGCGCATGCAGCCCCTCGAGCGCGGCCGGCGCGACAGGGCAGCCCGCCACGAAATCCGTGGCCAGCAGTTCGCTGCGGAATCCCTCGAGAATGGCCCGTACGGTCGCCGACGGACCGGCCGACGCCAGGCCGGCCGAGATCATCGCGCTCATGTCGGCTCCCGCAGTACGCGTCGCCTCTTCCACCAGCTGAGGCTTGCCGCGGGGAAAGTGGTGATAGATCGAGCCGCGGGGAGCGCCCGCGTGATCGATGACGTCGGCCAGCGAGGTGGCGTCGACGCCGCGTCGACGAAACAGCTGGGCAGCGCTGCGCAGCATGTCGTCCCGAGCACTGCTTCGATTCGTCATCCGAACCCCTCCCGTGGACGCCACAATGATTGACGTGACGTTCCGTTACACCTACAGTCGCTCTGTAGCTATGTTGTCCATCATAGCTGGAACCGCAGTCCCGGAACCGGAGCAACGCATGTCCCCTGACACCGATGTGATCGACCTGAGCAGCCCGCTCACCCTTGCCTGCGGGCAGATCCTGCCGAATCGCGTGATGAAGGCAGCGCTCAGCGAAGGACTGTCCACCGCCGAGCACGGCCCGGACTCCCGCCTCGAAACGCTGTACCGCCAGTGGGGCGCGGGCGGCTACGGCCTGGTGGTGACCGGCAACGTGATGGTCGATCGGTCCCATCTCGGCGAACCGGGCAATGTCGTCATCGAGGACGACCGAGACCGTGATGCGCTGGCCCGCTGGGCGAAAGCGACGTCCGACGGCGGTGCCCCCATCTGGATGCAGCTCAATCACCCCGGTCGGCAGGCCAACCCGATCGTCACTCGCACCAAGCCCGTTGCACCCTCCGCCATCGCCCCCAACATCCCGGGCATTCCGGCACCGCGGGCGTTGAGCGAGAACGAGATTCACGACATCATCGGCCGATTCGCCACCGCGGCGGCCGTGGCCGAGACGGCCGGTTTCGACGGCGTCCAGATCCACGGCGCGCACGGCTACCTGGTGTCGCAGTTCCTCTCCCCTCTGTCGAACAGGCGCGACGACGCCTGGGGCGGCGACCTCGACGGACGCATGCGGTTCGTGATCGAAGTCGTCCGCGCAATCAGAGCGGCGGTGTCGCCGAGTTTCGCGGTGGGAATCAAGCTGAACTCGGCGGACTTCCAACGCGGCGGCTTCAGCGAGGAAGAATCGCGCATCACCGTCGAGCATCTCGTTCGGGAATCGATAGATCTGATCGAAATCAGCGGTGGCAGTTACGAATCACCCGCAATGATGGGCACCGCGAGCACGCGCGATCGGGAGGCGTACTTCCTGGAGTACGCGCGGACGGTGCGCGACGCGGCCGGAACAGTGCCATTGGCGGTCACCGGCGGCTTCCGTACCCGCTCGGTCATGAGCGCGGCAGTGCAATCGGGTGAGTGCGACATGGTTGGTCTCGGCCGTCCGACTGCCCTCGCCCCGGCCGTCGCGACATCACTGGTCGACGGCACAGTGGATCGGGTCGAATCGCCGCGCGTGGCTCTGCGCGTCCCGTCGAAGTCCAGCGCGTTCAAGCAGATCAACGGCGCTCTCGATCTGCAGTGGCACACCGACCAATTGCAGCTCATCGGCGCTGGGCAACAGCCGAATTCGAGCCGTCCGGCATGGAAGACTGCGGCCACGATGCTGCAGCGCAACGGCTGGGACGCGTTCCGTAATCGTCGAGGCTCCGCTCGGGTGGACACCTCTGCTGCCGTGACGAAGTTCCGCCGCGAGCGCTTGATCGGGAAGTATGTCGCCAATCCCATCGTGAACGGATTGACGTCGCTGGGAGTGACGACCTCCCTGGTGACCGACCTCGAGACCGTAGGACGCAAGACCGGGCTCGCCCGTCGCGTGCCGGTGTCGGCGACATTCGACGATTCCGGTGCGTGGCTGGTGTCGCAGCACGGCACCAGGTCCGGTTGGGGCGCAAACATCACCGACGAGCCCAGAATCCGAATTCGCGTGGGCAACCGATGGCGCACCGGCACAGCCACATTCGTTCCCGATGACGATGTCGTCGTCAGAGCGCGGTCGTTCTCCGGCAATCCCGTCCTCGGACGCATCATCGGAGCCGGCTTCCGAGCTCTCCAGACCGATCCGATCTCGGTCCGCATCGAGTTCGACGACTGACCGGTTCTTCACTTACGACTTAGGTTTGCTTTACTTAACTAGTGAAGACTCTCCCCCTCGCGCCCGTTACCGTTGCCGCATTTGTTGCCGTATCGCTGATCACGTCGTGCAGTTCCGCTGCCGAACCGGCGGACGACGCGGCAGGCCGACCGGTCACCACACAGTTCGGGACGATCGTGGTGCCGGAACGGATCGACTCGGTGGTCGTGATCGACGGCCGACGCGATCTCGACATCGCGCTGGCCTTCGACCTCCCCATAGTCGGGATGCCGGTGGAAACCGAGGCTCCGCCGGAGATGGCCGGGCCGCTGACCGAACCGACTCGGATGCTGCTCGCCGACGGCGTGCCGGAGCTGTATCCCCGCAACACGGTCGACCTCGAGGCGGTCGCGCGAGTCGCGCCGGATCTGATCATCGGGCGCGACGAAGTGGTCGAGGAGATATACGGCCGGCTCAGCGACATCGCACCGGTGCTGCCGGTGGGGTCCACCGGCAGCGGTGTCAGCTGGCAACAGGACGTGACCACGGTGGGTGATGCACTGAACCTGCAGGACCGAGCGGCAACGATCGTGGCCGAGTACGACTCTCGCGTCGACGAGCTCATCGTGCGGCATGCCGACGCGATCGCGAACACCGCGGTTCTGCCGATCAGTACGTCCGAGGAAGGTGGAATTTCGGTGGGCAGGCAACGAGTGCCGTCCATCGTGCTCGAAGACGTGGGAGCCCGGTTCGCCTCCGCTTGGAACGACGCCGATCCCGAAATCGAGTACGGCCCCGAGAACGTCACTGCCGCATCCGACGCGGTGGCCATGATTGCCGCCATCACGTCCGAGCAGGATCTGCAGGCGATGAACGCCAACCCGCTCTGGACCGGATTGCCGGCGGTGCGCACCGACCGCATCGTCCGGACCGACAAGTTCACCAACGACGGCGGCCCGCTGACCGCGCTGTGGACCCTCGACCTGGTGGAGAAGCTCTACGCCACGAGCTGACCGCGATGCATAATCGGTCGATGGCACCGACCCCCACAGGCACGTTGCGCAGCACCGACACCGGCGTCGCTCTCGAGCTGACCAGAACCATCTCGGCTCCGCGTGAGGACGTGTGGGCACGCCTCACCGAATCGACCCGGACGGCACAGTGGTTCGGTCCATGGGAGCGGATCTCGCACAACATCATTCGCGTCACGATGGCATTCGAGGAGAATGCGCCCGCGTCGGACATGATCATCGACGCGTGTGAGCCGCCGGGCCTCCTGGCAGTGCGGTTGACCGGCGAAGTCGAATGGCCACTCGAGGTCCGTCTGACCGAGGCAGGCCCTGCGACCGTTCTCGTGCTTGCACACAGATGCACGAGCACGGACGGTCTGGGCGACATCGGACCGGGGTGGGAGTACTACCTGGACATGTTCATCGCCGCCGGAAACGGCGACCCACACCCGAGTTTCGACGATTACTACCCATCACAGCAGGAGTACTACTCATCTCTTCGCCCGCGGTGAATCAGTGCTTACGTAACGCGTCGATCAGTTCTTCCTTGTTCAGCTTGGAATAGCCTTCGAGACCCAGTTCCTTGGCTCGCTCGGTCAGTTCGTCGACCGTCCAGTCCTCGTAGGATCCGGATTCTCCACCCTTCCTACCGATCTGATCTCGCCCCTTCTTCGCGGCGGCGTTCGAGATGCGGGCGGCCTTCTCCTTCGAGTTGCCCTCCTCGCGGAGCTTGTCGTACAGGCCCTGGTCCTTCAGCTGTGGTTGGTCTTCGGTGTCGCTCTTCTTCGCCGGCATCGGAACTTCCTTTCATTGGTTCGTGTCGAAGCGCTACCCGGTCTGCACGGCGACAAACCTCGCACGACGTCGCGGATCGGGTGTGTGTTTCGAGTTCCATCGGGTAAGCGATCGGGATGCATTCGGATCGACCGCAATCGGCAAGCCGAGACACCACCGGCAACGACGACACCACCGACGCAGACGACGCGCCGCTCTCGGTGGGGGTGGTCAGCGACGACGGCTTCGCGGCGACGGTGGCGTCTGCCATTGTCGCCAAGTTGCCCGATCACGCGAGAATCGACGGGCAGCGGCGAGAGATTTGCGTGTCCCGAGCATCGGTGCCGCTCCCGCCCACCGCGACCGGAGCGGCCCCGCTGGGACAGTGGCTCGCGTCGGTGAAGGCCGACGCCGACTACGACATCGTGTTGTGTGTGTCGGAGGTTCCTCGCCGTCTCGGGTCGCGTCCGGTGATCGCCGAGACCCGTGACGGTACGACCGGCGCGCTGTACGTGCCCTCCTTCGGAACGCTGGCGGTTCGACGACGTGCCGTCGCGGCTGCACTGGCCGTGTTGCACGAGTTGATCGAAGCCGACGATTCGTCTCGACCACCGCGGAGGTACTTCAAGTCTCGCTGGGCTTCCAGTGACTCCGAGGAGGGCGACGAGGTGCTGCTGACGTCGAGCATCTTCGGTCGAATCAGGTTGGTGTCGGGGATGATTCGATGCAATCGTCCGTGGCGATTGGTTCCGACGTTGTCGAGCGCACTCGCTGCCGCGAGCGCCGCGTCCGCCTTCGGCGTGTTCTATGCCAGCATCTGGCAGATGGCAGCGTCGATGAGCCTCGGCCGACTGGCCATGATCGGGCTCACCGCAGTGATCGCCATGACCGTCTGGGTCATCTTTCCCAACGGCCTGTGGGAGAGGCGATCGTTCCGAAGTGCCACGATCGACCGCTGGATGTACAACGCAGCCACCGTCGGAACCGTTCTGACCGGCGCTCTCTGTATGTACGCGCTGTTGTTCGCCGTGGTGCTGGGCTCGGCGGCGGTCGTGATCTCACCGGAATTCCTGGCAATGCAGATCGGTCGTACCGCGACTCTGGGCGACTACTTTTCTCTAGCGTGGCTCGCTGCGTCGCTGGGCACGGTGGCCGGTGCAGTCGGGTCGTCGGTGGCAGATCGCGAGGACATTCTCGGTGCCACCTACGGTCATCGCGAGTTGATTCGTCGTCGGTCGGCCACCTCCTCGTCCTGAAAATCGCCACGTGGTTCGCGTTGTGAGCTAGAACAAGAAAAACTGGGTACGTTCGGGATATGCCATACCTGGATCGTGTTGACGGTGTATTCGTGCTCAACCTCGGCAATCGAGGTGTGGACGACAGCGAAAATCGCATGAGCCCCGACTGGGTTGCCGAGATCAATGCACTGCTCGACGAGGTGGAGTCCTCCTCCGGCCCGGCCGCCCTGGTCACGACGGCAACCGGCAAGTTCTTCTCCACCGGCGTGGATCTGTCGTGGGGTGCCGACAACCTCGATCAGATCAATCGGTTCATCGGCACCGTGCAGGAGATGCTGGTGCGCTTCCTGACGTTCCCGATGCAGACCGTCGCCGCTATGCAGGGTCACACCTACGGCGGTGCCGCGTTCTTCGTGATGGCACACGACCACCGCATCATGCGTTCCGATCGAGGCTTCCTGTGCTTCCCCGGCGTCAACATCGGTGCGACCTACAGCCCCGGAACCGTCGACATGGTGCGGGCGAGGTTGGTTCCGCACGCCTTTCACGAGGCGCTGACCACCGGACGCCGCTACGGCGGTGGCGACGCCATGGCGCTCGGTCTGGTCGACGCCGTCTCGACGCAGGAGCGTGTGCGCGACGACGCCATCGCCCGCGCAGCCGCGTTGGCCAGCACCCGCGGTGAGGTACTGGGCGAGATCAAACGCACCATGTACGCCGGTGAGGTCCGTTCCCTACTGACGCCTGTCGCAGGCGTCGACGAAATGGAATGGGTCTCGAACTAGGCGGCGTTGTCAGTGCAC
>NZ_NOZF01000163.1:0-546 GCF_002258565.1 Rhodococcus sp. 05-2254-6 | reverse complement strand
CGCGGGCAGCACCCAGGTTGCCAACGAATCCGCATTGACGGCAAGCGAAATGGGCGCAGCGACGCCGTCGTCACTCAGTTCTGCCCGCGTCTGCTCGGTGAGAGTGTCGATCTGGCGCGCCAAACGGAGCACTGCTACGCCCGACTGGGTTGCCACCACCGGCTTGCTGCGTTGAACCAGAGTCCGACGCCCAATCCGGTGAGAGTCGATTGTGCGGCGGCGAGCGAGGTCATGACGGCAACGCTAGGAGCCAGTCGTGATTAGGTCCAGCGAATGTATTTCAGTAATGATCAGCGTAGCTTCATATTATGGAGATCGAGCAGCTCAGAGCTTTGCGGGCCGTGGTCGACGGCGGGACGTTCGAGGCCGCCGCTCGCGCGCTGTACGTGACCCCGTCGGCGGTGAGTCAGCGCATCAAGTCGCTGGAGCAATCGCTCGGTCGGACTCTGGTTCAACGCAGCAAGCCGGTGGTGGCAACCCAGTCGGGCGTAGCAGTGCTCCGTTTGGCGCGCCAGATCGACACTCTCACCGAGCAGACGCGGGCAG
>NZ_NOZF01000032.1:0-42233 GCF_002258565.1 Rhodococcus sp. 05-2254-6 | reverse complement strand
TGCCGGCACCCACCTCGCCGCTGGCCCCGGTGCGGGTGTCGGTGCCCACGATCAGGTACGTCTCGTCGCCGTATTGGCCTTCGGCGTCGACGACGTCGGTCGAATCGGGATCGAGTGCGGCGACCTGTAGAAATCCCTGATCGGTGTTGCGGAGATATCCCCACACCACTCCGGTCAGGGCCACCGCCAGGATCGCGACGAGAGAGACCAGGCTTCGGCCGATCATCCGCACCCGACGTCGTCGACGCCGAAGGCCAATACGGCGACGAGACGTACCTGATCGTGGGCACCGACACCCGCACCGGGGCCAGCGGCGAGGTGGGTGCCGGCACCGTCGCCGACGCCGAGGGAGCCCGTTCGGACACGGTCATGCTCGTCAACATCCCGGCCGACCGCAGCCGCGTCGTCGCCGTCTCGTTTCCCCGTGATCTCGATGTGACGCGGCCGGAATGCGAGCAGTTCGACAACGACACCAATACCTACACCGGAGAGATGTTCCCCGAGGCATACGGCGACAAGCTCAACGCCACCTATGCTCTCGGCGGCCCCAAGTGTCTGGTCAAGACCATCCAGAAGATCTCCGGCCTGCGTATCGGACACTTCGTCGGGATGGACTTCGCCGGATTCGAGTCCATGGTCGACGAGGTCGGTGGCGTCGAGGTCTGCACCGCGCAGCCGCTGATCGACTACGAATTGGGTGACGTCCTCCCCAACGTCGGAACACAGCGCATCGACGGCCGCACCGCACTGAACTACGTTCGAGCGCGCAACGTCGAGTCCGAGGGCAACGGCGACTACGGCCGCATCAAGCGACAGCAGCGTTTCCTGTCGTCGCTTCTGAGGTCCGCGCTCTCGAACAACGTGCTGCTCGATCCCGGCAAGCTCAACGGATTCGTCAACGCGTTCACCTCGGACACCTTCGTGGAGAACGTCAAGACTCAGGACCTGGTGACGCTGGGGCGCTCGCTGCAGAACGTGGACGCCGGTGCGGTGACCTTCCTGACCATTCCCACCACCGGCACCAACGACTACGGCAACGAGATCCCCAACGACGACGCGATCGGTGCGATCTTCCAGGCCATCATCGACGACGCTCCGTTGCCCGGTGAGGAACGCGCGGAGCCGGTGACACCCGAAGAGCCCGCACCTGCCGCCGTACCCGACGCGCCGCTGTTGGCCGTCGATCCGGCAACCGTCTCCCTGCAGGTGTCCAACGCATCCGACATCGCCGGGATGGCTCAGACGGCATCCGACGAACTCGCGGTCTACGGATTCCAGATCCTGACGGTCGGCAACTTCTCGGGCACCGCGGCCCAGACCGTGGTGCGCTACTCCCAGGATCAGGAGGCGGCTGCGGCGACCGTCGCGTCGGCGATACCCGGCGCGGCCATCGAGCTGGCACCGAGCCTGAACAACGTCGTCGAGGTGGTGCTCGGCTCGAACTATCCCGGATACACCCAGTTCCCGACGGCATTCGGCACCCAAATCGATCCCACTCAGGTCGAGGGCACCACCCAGAGTGCGCCCCTTCCGGAGGATCTCTCGTACACCAACGCCGCCGACGACACGTGCGCCTGAGTTCATTCATGCTCCGTTAACCCTCGGGACAGGGAACTGGTCGGTGTGACCCACTAAACTTCGCTCATGCGCGTCGCCTACAACGAACAGATGAACGAGCTTGCCGATCTCCTCGGAGAGATGGCGAGCCTGGCTGGTGCGGCCATGGAAAAGGCCACGCAGTCCCTCCTTCAAGCAGACCTGGTACTCGCCGAGCAGGTCATTTCCGAACACGACAGGATCACCGAGCTCAGTGCGGTGTGCGAGGAGAAGGCCTTCACCCTTCTCGCCCTGCAGGCTCCGGTCGCAGGCGACCTCCGTTCGGTGGTGGCCGGCATCCAGATCGTCGCCGACATCGATCGCATGGGCGCACTCGCACTGCACGTCGCCAAGATCACTCGTCGCAGGCACCCGAACCATGCTCTCCCCGAGGTCGTCAACGGGTACTTCGCCGAGATGGGTCGCCTCGCCGTTCAGATCGGCGCGTCGGCCCGTGAGGTCCTCGAGACCCGCGATCCCGAGCGCGCTGCGAAGCTGCAGGAGGAGGACGAGGCGATGGACGATCTGCACCGTCACCTCTTCACGGTGCTGATGGACCGCGAGTGGAGCCACGGCGTCGCTGCTGCGGTGGACGTGACCCTGCTCGGACGCTTCTACGAGCGCTTCGCCGATCACGCTGTCGAGGTCGGCCGTCGAGTGATCTTCCTGGTGACCGGTGAGCTACCCGTCGACCTGAGCCACAACAACATCCCCACTTCGTAGTACCCACCCTCGCCGAGACCGAGTGGCGCTGCGCTGCAGCGCTACTCGGCTTTCTCGTCGGAACAACGAGCGCAGACACGCACGAAAGAACCCCCGCCGAGCTTTCGCTCGACGGGGGTTCTCGTGTTCGTGTGTGGTTATCCGAAGCGGCCGGAGATGTAGTCCTCGGTGGCCTTCTGCGTCGGATTGGAGAAGATCTTCTCGGTGTCGTCGATCTCGATGAGCTTGCCGGGCTTGCCGGTCGCCTCGAGGTTGAAGAAGCCGGTCTGATCGCTCACCCGTGCGGCCTGCTGCATGTTGTGCGTGACGATCACGATCGTGAAGTCCTGCTTGAGTTCCTGGATCAGATCCTCGATGGCGAGAGTGGAGATGGGGTCGAGAGCCGAGCAGGGCTCGTCCATCAGCAGAACGTCGGGCGAGACGGCGATCGCACGAGCGATGCACAGACGCTGCTGCTGTCCGCCGGAGAGGCCGCCTCCGGGCTTGTCGAGGCGGTCCTTGACCTCGTTCCAGAGGTTGGCACCCTTGAGCGAGCGCTCGGCGATCTCGTCGAGTTCCTTCTTGCCGCGGCCGCCCTGCAACTTCAGGCCGGCGACGACGTTGTCGCGGATCGACATCGTCGGGAAGGGGTTGGGGCGCTGGAAGACCATGCCGATGGTGCGGCGCACACCCACCGGGTCGACGCCACTGCCGTAGATGTCCTCGCCGTCGAGCAGCACGGAACCTTCGACGCGTGCACCGGGGGTCACCTCGTGCATGCGGTTGAGCGAACGCAGGACGGTCGACTTACCGCAGCCGGACGGTCCGATGAACGCGGTGACGCTGCGCGGCGGTACGGCCAGAGTGACGTCGGAGACGGCATGGAACTTGCCGTAGTAGATGTTGACGTCCTTGAGATCGAGACGCTTTGCCATGTTCTTCGTTCCTTAGGATTCGCTGGAGTCGGGTGGGTCAGAAGTTCTTGGGCGAGAAGAACTTCGAGACCAACTTCGCGCCGATGTTGAGTATTGCGACGATCAGGATCAGCGTCAGGGCTGCTCCCCACATGCGCTCAGCGGTGAGCACGCCGGTTCCTGCTTTCTGCAGGTCGACCATCATGAGCGGCAGAGACGTCTGCGGCCCCTCGAAAATGTTGAAGTTGATGGCGGTGGCAGATCCCACCAGGATCAGCACGGGTGCCGTCTCACCCATCACGCGGGCCAGGGCGAGCATGATGCCGGTGACGATGCCGGACAGTGCCGTGGGGATGACGATCTTGGCGATTGTCTTCCACTTCGGCACGCCGAGCGCGTAGGACGCCTCGCGCAGATCCTGAGGAACGATGCGCAGCATTTCCTCGGCCGAGCGCACGATCACGGGAATCATCAGCAGCACGAGGGCGAATGCGACCGCCACACCGGATCGCTGGAATCCGAAGGTGGCGATCCACAGCGCGTAGATGAACAGGGCCGCGACGATGGACGGCACACCGGTGAGGATGTCGACCATGAAGGTGGTGACTCGGGCCAGGCGCGTGCCCACGCCGTACTCGACGAGGTAGATGGCGACGAAGATGCCGATCGGGATGGAGATGACGGCGCAGAACAGTCCTTGCAGGAGCGTTCCGACGATGGCGTGGTACGCACCGCCACCTGCGATGAACTGGGTGACGCCGGCCTGCGAGTTCTGCCACCAGGTGGGCGACACGACTGCGGACAGTCCGCGGGAGATCACCGTGTAGAGCACCCAGATCAACGGGACGAGAGCCACCAGCACCGAGAGGCTGACGAGGATCGTCGCCGACAGGTTGGACGCCTTACGCCGAGCGCTGACGCCCTGGAAGGTGGGTTCCTTTACGGGCTTGTCCATGGTTGCGGTCATGGGTCAGTCCTTCTTTCCGGCGATGGCGGCGCGAGCACCGGCGTTGACGACGAAGGTCAGGACGAAGAGCACCAGACCCGCGGCGATGTAGGCACCGGCTTGGAGCGGGTTGTTGAACTCGCCCGCGGCCAGCGCGATCTTCGTGGCGAAGGTGGAACCGCCGTCGAACAACGTTCCGCCGAAGGTCGACTGGGTACTGCGAATGATGATGTAGAGCGCGATGGTCTCACCGAGAGCGCGGCCGAGGCCGAGCATGGAGCCACTGACGTAACCGGACTTTCCGAACGGAATGACCGTGGTGCGCACGACCTCCCAGCGAGTGGCCCCGAGCGCGAGAGCGGCTTCGATCTGCCCCTTCGGCGTCTGCATGAACACCTCGCGGGTCACGGCAGCGATGATCGGCAGGATCATGACGGCGAGCACGATGCCGCCGGTGAAGATGGTGCCGCCGCCGGCGATGGAGACCGACCCGGTACCGAAGAGCGGGAACCAACCCAGGTTGGTGTTGAGCCACTCGGCGAACGGGCTGATCACCGGCGCGAGGACGTACAGGCCCCAGAGACCGAAGACGATCGACGGGACTGCGGCCAGCAGGTCGATGACGTAACCGAGCGGTCCCGCCACTCGCTTGGGCGCGTAGTTCGTCAGATAGATGGCGATGCCGAGGGCGACAGGCATCGCGAGGACCAGCGCGAACAGGGACACCGTGACGGTGACCAGGAACAGATCGAGAACACCGAACACCATGGCCGAGGTGTTGGTCGTGTCCCAGGCACCGTTGTAGGTCAGGAAGTTGACCGTGTTGTTCGACAGTGAGGGGATCGCGCGCCAGATCAGGAAGATGCCGACAGCGGCGATCAGGGCGATGATGAAGATACCCGAGCCCGTGGCGAGGCCGGAGAAGATCCTGTCACCGGGGCGGGTGACGGTCCCCGATTTCTTCTTGTCTGACAATTGTGGTTCTTCCGGTTTGTGCGCGGCACCCGCGGAGGGCACAGAAGCCGCGGAGGGGACGCCGGTCATCGAGTGGGTGTCGCTCATACCGCTCACTGTCTCGTGTGGAGGTCGAGGACGGTCCTGCTTCGACTCGCGTTGCCGCGAGCCGAAGCAGGATTACGTCTCATTTAATCAGGCGATTGCTTCGATGGCGGTGATCAGACGCTCCTTGAAGCGGTCCGGCAGCGGCACGTAGCCGGCTTCCTCGAGGCCCTGCTGGCCCTCGTTCGCGGCGCTGAGCAGGAACGACTTGACTGCTGCCGAGGTGTCGGCGTCGTAGCCCGCCGAGCAGACGATCTCGTAGGTGGCGAGCACCAACGGGTAGCTGTCGGCCTCGTTGCTGGCGTACAGCGTGTCGAGGTCGAGCACCAGGTCGTTGCCTTCACCGGAGAAGGTCACGGCGTCGATGGCGGCGGCAGCACTCTCGGTGCTCAGCTCGACCGGGCCATTGCCGAAGTCGATGTTCGCGGCGCTGAGGCCTTCCTGCTCGACGAAGCCGAACTCGACGTACGTGATCGAGCCGGGAGTCCCGGACACGGCCTGGGCGACGCCCGAGGAGCCGTTGGCACCTTCGCCGACGCCGCCGGCCCAGTCGGAGCTGTGATCGAGGGTCCATGCCTCCGGGGCAGCGTCGGACAGGAAGCGCTGGAAGTTGTCGCTGGTGCCCGAGGAATCGGAGCGGTAGACCGGGGTGACCGGGGTGGACGGCAGGTCGACGCCTTCGTTGAGGGCGGCGATCGCGGGATCGTTCCAGGTGGTGATCTGGCCGGTGAACATCCGTGCGGTGACATCGGGTGTGAGCACCAGGCTGTCGACGCCGTCGAGGTTGTAGGCCACTGCGACGGGCCCGAAGACCAGCGGCAGGTTCCATGCCGGGTTGCTGTCGCAGCGGGTGGCCGCCTCGGCTGCCTGCTCGTCCTTGATCGCGGAGTCGGAGCCGGCGAAGTCGACCAGACCGGCGACGAACTGCGTACGACCGTTGCCCGAGCCACTGGTGGTGTACTCGACGGACTTGCCCGAGCAGACGCTCGAGTAGACCGAGGTGAAGTTGGACATCGCGTTCTGCTGAGCAGACGATCCTTCGCCTGTGAGCGGAGACTTGCCCTCGCACGAGGCGGAAGAATCGTCCGCGCCGACGGTTTCGACGTTCGCGTCGCTACCGCATGCGGTCAGCAACATGGCGCTGATGGCCACTGCACTCATGAGAGCACCGTTGCGCTTGAGGTTCACCTGTTTCCTCCGAGGAATCTTGGGCCGTGTCCACGGCTCGGACCTGATCGGCCGCGCTGTGACTGTGTGGGTGCCGGCTCGAAAGAAACCTCGCACCAGGCGGCGTAGGTTGCCGCCCATGGAGAAAGGTAGGGGCAGGTGGTAGACGTTTACCCCCGCGTGGGTGAACGGGAGATGAACACCGCAGTCTGAAATGTCCGTTCAGACGCTGCGAGCGTATGCGGCATCCACGTGGTAGTTCTCGAAGCCCAGCTTGCTGTAGGTGTGCACGGCAGCGGTGTTGTCGGCCTCGACGTACAGCATGATCTGGCCGAGTTCTCTGCTGTGCAGATAGTGCAGGCCGGCCAGCGTGAGCACTCGACCGAGACCACGACCCTGCGACTGCGGATCGATACCGACCACATAGACCTCACCGATGGCCGGTTCCACACCCTCGGCCGGGTGGACCTTCGTCCAGTGGAAGCCGAGGAGCCGGTCACTGCCCTCCTCGAAGGCCAGGAAGAGGCCCGCCGGATCGAACCACGATTCGTCGCGGCGCGAGGCGATGTCGCGATCGGTCCAGCCACCCTGTTCGGGGTGCCAGGAGAAGGCCGCATTGTTGACCCGCAGCAGCTCGGCATCGTCCTGATGCCCACGATACGTTCGAAGTGAAATACCTTCCGGCACAACTACATCCGGAAGATCGGGATGCGCGGACGCGCGACGCATCTGCAGCAGCTCGCGAACCACCTGCAACCCGAGCCGCGCCGCGACCGACTGCGCCGCCGGCAGGTTGCCGTGCGCCCAGATACGGGTACCGGAGCCGATTTCGAGTGCGCGAGAAACCAATTCGCGTCCCACTCCGTGACCGCGGAACGGAGGATCGACGACGGCCTCGGCCATCCCGTCGGCGATTCCGACGTAGCCGACGACACGATCACCTTCGGTGGAGACCAGACGAACGACGTCGTCACCTCGGTCGACAGCCTTCACGGCCTGCTCGGACAAAGGCGCAGTGCCGTCGACTTCCGTTGCACGGGAGAGGATCTGATGAATCTCGTAGGAAACGCGCGAAGACGGTGCGTCGCCGTCGATGGGGTGGACGTCGAACGCAGGATCCGAATTCATCTACGAGAGAGTACTCTCTTGCTCGAACTCGAAATCCGCATCGTCGGAATCCCCGCCGGCAGCGTCCGAGACCACCGGTCCGCCCTTGGCGTTGCGCGCGGGTCGAACCGCCTTGTATCCCACGTTGCGCACCGTTCCGATGAGCGACTCGTACTCGGTACCGAGCTTGGCGCGCAGGCGTCGAACGTGGACGTCGACGGTGCGCGTGCCACCGAAGAAGTCGTAGCCCCACACCTCCTGCAGGAGCTGGGCGCGAGTGAAGACCCGACCCGCATGCTGAGCCAGGTACTTCAGCAGCTCGAATTCCTTGTATGTGAGGTCGAGCGGACGACCTCGCAGCCGCGCGGTGTAAGTACCTTCGTCGATGACCAGTTCGCCGAGCGTGATCTTGCCCGAGGTCTCCGGGCTGGCAACCCCTCCACTACGGCCGACCAGCAACCGCAGCCGAGCGTCGAGCTCTGCGGGGCCGGTACCGGGGAGCAGGATGTCGTCGAGACCCCAGTCGGAATTCACCGCGACGAGCCCACCCTCGGTGAGCACCGCGACGACGGGGATGGCCGATCCGGTACTTCCCAACAGGCGACACAGACCACGAGCGGCGGCCAGGTCCGTACGAGCGTCGACCAGTGCGATGTCCGCCGAGCCGGCTTCGAGCAGCGAGGACACCTCGGTGGGTACCGGGCGTACGTGATGCGCCAGGAGAGCGAGGGACGGCAGAACGCCCTCCGGATTGGGATCGGAGGTCAGTAGTAGGAGCTCCACTGCGTCTCCATTCTTACTGCTGGCCGGTCCAGTCCAGGCTGGACTTGAGTGATCGTCAAGGACACAGACTAGCTTGTCCGTACAACCGGCCGAAGAGGGCAGTGCGCGATTCGTCGGTCACAATGGACCCGTGCGCACACTTCTCATCGGACTCGCCAGCCTGCTGGCCCTCACCCTCGTGGTGGATTTCGGCGCTGCGGCCTACTCGGAGTATCGAGTCTCCCGCGCGATCCGCGCCGGCGGTGAGCTCACCTCGGACCCTCAGGTGATCGTGCACGGTTTCCCGTTCCTCACCCAGGCCGCGGACGGGCGCTACCAGAACATCGAGATCCGCGCGCAGGACGTGCCGACCGAATACGTCGGCTCGACGACGATCGAGGCCAATCTCCGCGGCGTGCACATCGAGTTGTCCGACTTGATCGACAACAACGTGCGGGCGATTCCCGTGGACGAGCTCGACGGCCGCGTACGGATCGAGGCCACGGACCTCGGCCGGTTCCTCGGCATCGTCGACCTGCAGGTTTCCGCGCCCCCGGCCGACAAGTCGGACGGCACCGGCGGCTCCGGCGGATCGGGCATGACCACTACCGGGGGCGTCGTGCTGACCGGAACGGTTCCGGTCGGCCCGATCGAGACGACCGTGAGCGTGCAGGCCGACCTGTTGCTCGAAGGTGACGGCGTCGCCATCGTGGCGTCGGACTTCTATTTCGGCCCGGAGGGCCAGGCGGACTTCTCGATCCCCGATTTCGCCAAGCCCACGGTTCTCGGACTGTTCACCAAGACCATCGAGCGTCAGAGCCTGCCCTTCGGGCTCGTCCCGACCGACGTCTATGCGGAGGGCTCGCAGATCGTCGTCGAAGGATCGGGCGAGAACGTGACCATCGACCTCAACGAAATCGAAAAGCCGTGACAGGGATCACAGTTCTCGTCGTCGTGGCGATCCTTGCCGTTGCTACCGGATTGTTCCTGCGCCGCCGCTCGGGTGCCGTGCGGGCGGTGCGTGAGCCCGACACCGAGACCGACGACCTGTACCCACTCCTGCTCGACGCGGGTGCCACGACCGACTCTGCGACCGTCCTGCACTTCTCGGCCGACTGGTGCGGACCGTGCGCAGCCGTGCGACGTGTCGTCCAGCAGGTGCTCGACGACCGGAGCGATGCCCGCGAACTCGAACTCGACATCGACGCCCATCCGATCCTCGCTCGCGAACTGGGCGTGCTGTCACTGCCCACCACTTTCGTACTCGACACCCGATTGCAACGGCGCTCCAGAATCGCGGGTGTGCCGTCCGCTGCGGCGCTGCGGTCCGCACTCGACGCTCTCTGACCACGCTTCTTCGGACCGGCGGTAGGACGCGCCGCTGGTAGCGGGTACGATGCTCTTCGTGTTCTCCTGCCGCGAGCTGATGCTCACCAGTCGTCGCACAGTCGATCTGTGCCGACTGGGCGGTTGTTGCTGTCGCTGCTGCTGATTTCCTTCTGCCGCCACGCCCATGCGTGATGACGGCCCGATGATCGAAATCCATGTCCGAGCACTGCCGATGCGGCGTGCCCCGACCTCGCACAGGAGTACTTCTCGATGTCGACACCCGACACCCGGACCACCACCCCCACTGCCACGATCGACCAGGTGGACGTTCGTGGTCCACGCTTCGCGGCGTGGATCACCACCGCCGTTCTGGTCGTCGTTCTCCTCCTGACCACGTTCTCGGTCCCCGCGGCGGCAATCCTGCTCGGGCTACAGGCGATCGTGTTCGGAATCGGAGCCGTCCGCGGACCCAAGCGCAGTCCGTACGGCACGATCTACGCGACATTCGTCGCACCGCGGCTCTCCCCCACCAGCGAACGAGAGCCGGTGGCACCGTTGAAGTTCGCTCAACTGGTGGGCTTCGTGTTCGCCGCCGTGGGAGTCCTCGGCTTCGCGATCGGCGCTCCCGTCGTCGGAACCGTGGCGGCAGGCTTCGCGTTGTTCGCGGCCTTCCTCAACGCCGCGTTCGCGGTCTGCCTCGGCTGCATGATCTACCCCCTCGCCTCGCGGCTGCGCACCACCTCGCACACCGCATCCTGAACAGGGTCGCTTGAGCAGGCTGCAGTCCTGTCTCGACCTTCACCGATCCATAGAGAAAGACCGAAAGGAACACCATGGCTCGCTCCGACGTCCTGGTCTCTGCCGACTGGGCCGAGCAGAACCTGAACGCACCGAAGACCGTCTTCGTCGAGGTCGACGAGGACGCAAGCGCCTACGACGGCGGACACATCGAAGGTGCGGTCAAGCTCGACTGGCGTAAGGACCTGCAGGACCCGGTTCGCCGCGACTTCCTCAATCAGGAACAGTTCTCGGACCTGCTGTCGGCCAAGGGCATCAGCAACGACGACACCATCGTGCTGTACGGCGGAAACAACAACTGGTTCGCCGCTTACGCCTACTGGTACTTCAAGCTGTACGGCCACAAGGACGTCAAGCTCATCGACGGTGGACGCAAGAAGTGGGAACTCGACGGCCGCGCGCTGTCCAAGGACGTCGTCAGCCGTGAGACCACGCAGTACCGCGCCGAGGCACCCGACCTGTCGATCCGCGCGTTCCGCGACGAGGTCATCGACGCCATCGGCAACAAGAACCTGATCGACGTGCGTTCGCCCGACGAGTTCTCGGGCAAGATCCTCGCCCCGGCTCACCTTCCGCAGGAGCAGGCGCAGCAGCGTGGCCACGTGCCGTCCGCGATCAACATCCCGTGGAGCACCACCGCCAACGAGGACGGCACGTTCAAGTCCGACGAAGCGCTCGAAGAGCTGTACAAGACCAAGGGCTACGACGACAGCAAGGCCACCATCGCCTATTGCCGCATCGGTGAGCGTTCGAGCCACACCTGGTTCGTCCTCAAGGAGCTCCTGGGCAAGGAAGACGTCAAGAACTACGACGGCAGCTGGGTCGAGTACGGCTCTCTCGTCGGAGCACCCATCGAGCTGGAGGTTCACTGATATGTGTGGAGCACCCGTACAAGGCCAGACCATCCCCGCAGGTGTCGACGTCGAGAAGGAAACGGTCATCACCGGCCGCGTCCTCGCCGGCGACGGTGAGCCCGTAGCAGGCGCATTCGTGCGGCTGCTCGACGGCAGCGGCGAATTCACCGCAGAGGTCGTCGCGTCGGGCACCGGAGACTTCCGGTTCTTCGCCGCTCCCGGACAGTGGACGCTGCGCGCCCTGTCGGCATCGGGCAACGGCGACACCGTGATCGCTCCCGAGGGCGCAGGCGTGCACTCGGCGAACGTCACCGTCGGAGTCTGATCCGAACCGCTCGCTTCGAACGAGAAGAACCCCGCACCTGCTCGCAGGTGCGGGGTTCTTTCGGCTCGGTGGAGGCTTCTAGTTCGGGACGGGCACAGAGGCGGCGGGATCGGGAACCGTCGAATACTGCGGCGGGAACATCCCTTCCGGTACCGGAATGCCCTGCGATTCGAGGAACGCTCCGAGATCGCTCACCTGCGTGACCGTTCCGGGCTCCGGCAGCAGGCGGGGTTCGGGTGCGGTCTCCGGGGCGGGGGCTTCAGGTGCCGCCGTCTGCGGTGCGTTCTTCTTCTCGCGTTCGGCGCGCGCAAGGTCGGTGATCCACGCGACCATCTTCTCGCTCTCCCACTCGTACCCGTCGTTGGGGTCGTTGTACCAGTAGGACAGGTGCTGCAGGAAGCCGAGCGCCAGGTAGGGCCCGAGCACGACGTCGGCGATGCCCTTGTTGTTCTCCTCGAACCCGGTGGCCTCGGCACGGAGCTTGGCTTCGACGGTCTCGGCACCGGGCCCCATCGCCCAGTTGAGATCGGCGAGGAGCTGCTCCGGTGTCAATGCGTCCACCGCCTGCTGATCGGCGACGGTGTAATCCACGTCCGCCACCCTCACCAAGACCTGCAGCAGAGTCTCGTCGGAGGTGACCCATGATTTGTCGGTGGCGATATCGACGATCGCGCGCGAAGCAATGGTCGTCACTGCGCGCGCGAAGTCGGACACGGTCTGTACCGGGTTGAGGACGGTCAGCCGCATCTGCGAGATGACCTCGAGGGCGAGCTGCAGAAGTTCGATGTCGTCCGGAGCGTCGCACGCCAGATCCCACGGCCGGCACGACCAGGTGACCTTGTCGGTCAGCGTTCCGTAATCCCGCGGCGACTGGTCCATGAAGCCACCGAGCGACTCACCCGGCTCGTCACCGAAATTCGGCACACCGGCCGGGCGGTAGGGCGAACCGACCATGATCACGCCTGCGATGTCGTCGCCGTTGACCAGGGCACTCGAGTCACGCGCGCCGATCTCGGTGGACAAACGATCGAGTACTTCGCCGCCGACGCTGTATCCGAGGAGTACGAACTTGGTTCGATCTCCACACTTGCCCTTGTACTCGTCCATCAGACGATTGGTCGTTGCGACACCTTCCACGATCGACTCGTGGTAGGTCGGCACGTCGTCCAGAACGTCGAAGCCGTACGTCGAGGCGTACGGGACGTAGAGCCAGCCGACGGTACCCGGGCTGTCGGCATTGGCCTCACCGACCGGGACCGTCACGTTCCCGACCCAGTTCGACGCGACCGTGGACGCCTGCTCGGCCAGAGGATTGCGGTCCGACGCCGAGTCGGTGGCACCGGACACCGCCAGCACCAGCACATCGGGGCAGTCCTGCGCGTAGTTGTTGGGGTCGATGTTCGGGCCCTGCGACGATCCGAAGTCGGAGGAACCCGCGTCGGCGGAACCGGAGTCCGATGATCCCGACTCTGCCGATCCCGAGTCCGGAGCGGCGAGTGCGGCTGCGGGAGCGGCCAGCGCCAACGCCAGGGTCACCACCGCCGACCTGATCAACAACAGACCGAACGACGATGTCAGAGCCCGTTTACGACGCAGCATTGTTGCGGAGACCTCCCCAGCCTTCGTGACAGAACACAGTGAACAACATCGGAAACTCACCCTCGAGCGCCCGACGCCCCCCGAAGAAGGTACCTGCTCGACAGGATTTCTCCACCGCTATGAGTGATCCAGCGCACTCGAGGCCCCGAATTCGGTTGGATGTCACCAAGGACACAGGCGGTATTCGGGCCGCTGTCCTCGACGACGATCGCTGCGGGTTAAACTCGCACTCGTGGTCATCTTCTTCGAGCTACTTCTCGTTCTTGCGGCAGTAGCCATCATCGCGTTCTCGCTCTACGTCGTCTACCGACTGGTCAACGACGAGTCGTGACAGAACCGGTTGCGGGGCAACCCGGCAGAGCTGACGAGGGGCTCGACACCCCCGTCACCAGTGGCGACGAAGCAATAGCGGCTGCCGAACAGAAGTTCGCCGACGCGTCGACGCGGAACGTTCCGGTCCTGCCGGACATCCCGCACCCCGACGACACGGCCAATCTTCGCCTCGGCCCCGATCTGCACCCGTCGATGCTCGCTCTGCTGCCGCTCGTCGGCGTGTGGCGTGGCGAGGGCGAGGGCCACGACCCCGAGTCGGGTACCGACTATCCCTTCGGTCAGCAGATCGTCGTCACTCACGACGGCGGTAGCTACCTGAGCTGGGAATCGCGTTCGTGGCGACTCGACTCCGACGGCAACTTCGCATATCCCGACCTCCGCGAAACCGGATTCTGGCGGATGAGCGGAGGCCACGGGCTCAAGGGTTCCGAGGACGAAGAGCTCGTCGAACTGCTGCTGACCCACAGCACCGGAGTCGTCGAACTGTATTACGGCCACGCCCTGACCAAGTCGTCCTGGGAACTGGCCACCGATGTCGTCATCCGTAGCACTTCGGGTGCGTTGGTCGGCGGGGCCAAGCGGCTCTACGGCATCGTCGAAGGCGGGGATCTCGCATACGTCGAGGAACGCGTCGTCGCCGACGGCCCACTGGCACCGCGGTTGTCCGCGCGCCTGTCTCGCTACATCGGCTGAGACACAACCACTTCGGTACCCACAGCGAACGGCCCCCGAGCCATACCTGATGTCAGGTCCCGACCGGACAGGTCGGGGGCTCGGGGGCCGGGTAGCTGCCTGGGATTCGCTTGCCGCTCGCGCGGTCTTCGCAGTGAATCCGTCAGCGATTGCGGCTAGCTGACAGCCACCTCACGCGTCCTAGAGTTCATCAACTTCAGACCACCTCCTCTCTCGTGTACTTCACAACGTACGCCCGAGTTTCCGAGTCGGCAAAGAGTTTTTTCCCACGATTCGAGCCGAGGTCGATCACCTGGTCGGCGTCGGTGTTCTCCGGCAGTTGATGAGTGACGACCACCACGATTCGATCGGCTCCGAACAGGCCGTCGTCGGTGGTGAGCAACTCTCGCAGTAGCTGTTCACCGGAGATTCGGTCGAGATGTTCGGTCGGCTCGTCCAGCAGCACGATCGGGGCCGTACTGAGCACAGCGCGAGCCAACAGCAGTCTGCGCCGTTCTCCGCCCGAGACGGCCTGCGCACCGCCGACCAGGGTGGTGTGAACCCCGAGGGGCTGCGCGTCGAGCCATGGGCCAAGGCCCACGCGTCGCAGCGCATCCGATGCCTGTGCTTCGTCGACATCGCCGCGCACCACACGTAGGTTCTCCAGAATCGAGGTGTCGAACAGATGCGCGTCCTCGGCGAACAGCGCTGCGTCCGAACCGCATTCCTCGGCGAACTCCCGCAGCATCGTGGACTTGCCCGATCCGCTGGGCCCGATGAGTGCGCTCCGCGCATGTGCACGGAAGTTCGTAGCAGGGGTCGAGTTTCTACTCACATGCGGCGGAGCCGCATCCAGCATCGCCATGACTCGAGTGGCCGCGATTCGTCCACGCATCAGGGCGATTGCCGCCCCGGGGAGTGCCGCGGTTGCCTCGAAGGCGGCGAGCGGAACCAGCACGATGATCGCCAGAGCCATCGGAGTCATGCCACCTGCGGTACCTCCGGTCGGTCCGTACAGCCCGATGCCGACGAGAAAGGACCCGATCACCGATGCACCGATCGACAACGGAACTGCGGCATCGGCCAGCGCCGACGGTCGCGCCGCCCGGTCGCGGGCAGTCACCGAATCCTGCGCTGCGCCGCGGGCTTCGGCGAGGGTCGCGTCGAGGCGCCCGGCGACCCGCAGTTCCGCGGCGTGGTCGAGTGCTCGGACGGCGGTCTCGGCGAACCGCGCGTCGGCGTCGGCTCCGGCCTCCTCGGCGATCCTCGCCGACCGCGCCGCCAGAATCGGTGCGCCCACCCCGGCGATCAGCAACGACACCGCCAGGATCGACGCAGCAGCAGGTGCGATACCGGCGAGCAGTCCCACGGCTGCGAGCATCATCACGACGCTGACACAGATGGGGACGATCGCGCGTATGACAACGTCGCCGAGCACGTCGACGTCCGCCCCGGTGCGAGCCAGTACGTCACCGCGCCGCAGAGCGAGCGCGCCGTGTCCGTTCGCCAATTGCTCGTAGATCCTCGTGCGCGCTGCCGTCGTACCGCGTAGGGCCGCGTCGTGCGTGGTCAATCGTTCGAGGTAGCGGAACACACCGCGCGAGATGCCCAGCGCCCGAACGGCTACCACTGCGACGGTCAGGTCCATCACCGGAGGCATCTGCCAGGCTCGGGTGATCAACCATGCCGACAGTGCGGCGAGAGCCAGTGCGCTGCCGAGTGTTGCCACGCCGGCCGCCACCGCCAGTGCCACCCTGCGCGGGGAGAGCTCGAACAGGGCCAGTGCGCGTCGTAGGTCAGACATGATCGAACTCCGGTACCACCGGCGAACTGCTTCGCACCTCGACGACGCGATCGGCGGCGTGCAGCACCGCGCGCCGGTGACCGACCATCACCACGGTGACGCCTCGGTCGGCTGCATCTCGAATGGCGTGCAGCACGGTCTGTTCACTCGCCGCGTCCAGGTGCGCCGTCGGCTCGTCCAGTACCATCACCGTCGCGTCGGAGACGAAGGTTCGGGTCAGGGCCAGGCGTTGCAGTTCGCCGAGGGACAGACCCACTCCGCCCTGCCCGACGCGAGTGTTCCAGCCGTTCGGGTGCTCTCGGAGTACGGCGTCGAATCCCGAAGCGCGGCAGGCTGCGTCCAGTGCATCGGCGTCGGGCACACCGTGGAGGGTGACGTTCTCGTACAGCGTGCCGGGAAGCAGCACCGGCCGCTGCGGGAGCCAGGCGATCTGAGCCCACCACCGGTCGAGATCGAGATCGACCACGGGCACCCCGCCGACGAGTACCGCACCGCTCGTCGGCGACGTGAGCCCCAGAACGGCTTGCAGCGCAGTCGATTTACCCGAGCCGTTGGGGCCGGTCAGTACCGTGATGGTGCCCGTTCGGCACAGCGCACTCAGTCCGGCCGGAGCGTTACCGTCCCGGCTCGCGACGGTGAGTCCGACGAGTTCGATGTCCGCGGTTGTCGCGTTCACGGTCCGGCCACCGGTCGGCTGTGTCGTACGCCGGTCCAGGACCCGGAAGGCTCGCTCCGCGGCCTCGACGCCGTCCTCTGCTGCGTGGAACTGGGTCCCCACGGCGCGCAGCGGGAAGTACACCTCGGGGGCGAGGATCAACGCGATGATGCCCGCTTCGAGCGTCATCTCCCCGAAGACCAAGCGCAAGCCGATGCCGACGGCCACCAGTGCGACACACAGGGTCGCGAGCAACTCCAGCACCATCGACGAGAGGAAGGCAACCTTCAACGCGCGCATCGTGGTTCGTCGATGGGCGTCGCCCAGTGCGCGGATGCGAGCGGCCGGGCCGTGTTCGCGGCGCAGCGCGCGCAAGGTCGGCAGACCGGCCAGTAGATCGAGCAACTGCGCAGACAACCGGGTCATCGTGGTGAGCGTCGCCGCGGCTCGGCCCTTGGTCAGCAACCCGATCAGAATCATGAAGATCGGGATGAGCGGCAGGGTCACCGCGATGACCACAGCCGAGGTCACGTCCTGAGTGACGATGACGACCAGAACGAGCGGAGTGACGATGACCGCGGACACCAGCGCCGGCAGGTATCCGGTCAGGTAGGCGCGCAGACCCCCGATGGCTCGGGTGACGACGACGGTCAACTCCTCCCGTTCGCGGTCGAGCTCTCGGGGCTCGAAACGGGTTGCTGCCGTGAGTACCTCGACTTCGAGCTCGGCCACCACACGCGACGCCGACCGGTGCGCATAGCGGGACTGGGCTCCGGTGGCGAGCACACGGACGGCCATTGCGCCCGCCAGCACGGCCAGTTCCGTCGTCCAGGCGGACAACGACCGTGCCGTCGGGTCGGTGATGACGCCTGCCAGTACGCGGCCGATCGCAAGCGCGCCGACGATGATGCACAGGGTGACGACGGTCGACAGAGCGACAGTGACGACCAGGTAGCCTCGCGCCGATCGAGAGTATTTCCACAGTCGCGGATCTACGGGCCCCTTCGCCCGTCCCCGCGGCGCAGCGGGCGCGGTCACGATTTCACCGTCAGTCCGATCGAATCCGGAATCTGGGCACTCGAAATGCGCTGGCGGAAGACCCAGTACGTCCAGGCCTGATATCCGAGAACGACAGGGGCGGCGAAGGCTGCAGCCCACGTCATGACCTTCAACGTGTACGGGCTCGACGACGCGTTCGCGATGGTGAGATCGAACGCGGCATCCGTAGTGGACGGCATGACATTGGGGAACAGCGAGGCGAACAACAGCACCACGACGGCAACGATGGCAACGCTGGTGAAGACGAATGCCCAGCCTTCACGCACTTTCGCCGTCAGCGCGACGACGAGAAGCAGTGCGACAGCGGCCACCGCGACGAGTAGCCACGTCCAGGTCTTGCCGTGCGCGAGTTGGGTCCACAGGGCGAAGGTGCCGCCGACGAGAACTGCCGGAACCGACAGGCGCGCCGCAATTTTCACGGAATCCTCGTGCACGTCCCCGGAAGTCTTGAGCGCGATGAACACCGCGCCGTGCAGGGCGAACACCAAAGCCATGGTGGCACCGCCGAGCAGAGCGTACGGGTTGAGCAGATCGAAGAAGCCTGCGGTGACCTTCTTGTTCTCGTCGATCGCGACGCCGCGCACGATGTTGGCGAACGCGACGCCCCACAGCACCGCCGGAACCCACGAGCCGATGCCGATGCCGATGTCGCAGCGCCGACGCCACACCGGGTCGTCGATCTTGCCGCGCCATTCGATGGCGCAGATACGCAAGATCAGCGCCACCAGGATGAGCAGCAGCGGCAGGTAGAAGCCCGAGAACAACGTGGCGTACCACTCCGGGAAGGCCGCGAACAGTGCGCCACCTGCGGTGATGAGCCACACCTCGTTGCCGTCCCAGACCGGGCCGATCGTGTTCAGAACCGCACGCCTGCGCTTCTCCCCCGTGGCGGCGTCGGGATGCCTGCCCAGGATCGGCATGAGCATGCCGACGCCGAAGTCGAAACCTTCGAGCACGAAGTAGCCGACGAAGAAGAAGGCGATGACGAAGAACCAGAATTCGGGTAGTGACATGGTTTTCCCCTAGTACGCGAACGAGAGCTGTTTGGGCTCTTCGTCTTCCGATTCCGGTGGATCGACGTGCGGATGCGCGTCGTGGTCGAGAGGCCCTTCGATGACATAGCGACGAAGAAGGAAGAACCAGACACCACCGAGGGCGGCGTACAGCAGTGTGAACGTCACCAGCGAGGCGAGAACGAGGCCGACGGGATGGTCGGACACGCCCTGGTCCACGGTCAGCCGTATCTGATCGACTCCCGAGAGGTTCGGCGCGACAACCCATGGCTGACGGCCCATTTCGGTGAAGATCCAGCCCGCACTGTTGGCGAGGAACGGCGTCGGAATCGCCAGCAGCGACAACCACGAGAACCACTTCTGGTCGGGAATCCGGCCACCCCGGGTGACCCACAGACCCGCGATGGCGAGCAGGGCCGAGCCGGCGGCCAGTCCGATCATCATTCGGAACGCCCAGTAGGTGACGAACAGGTTCGGCTTGTAGTTTCCGGGGCCGAACTGCTGCTCGTACTGCTCCTGCAGTTGGTTGACGCCCTGCACGGTGGCACCGAAGTCGTTCTCCGCCAGGAACGAGGTGAGTCCGGGAATCGCGATGAGGTGAATCACGGATTCGCAGTTGTTGTGGGTGCCCACGGTCAGGAGCGAGAAGCTGGCCCCGGTCTCGGTGTCGCACAACGATTCTGCGGAGGCCATCTTCATGGGCTGCTGCTCGAACATGAGCTTGCCCTGAATGTCTCCGGTGATGGCGAGCGCACCGCCGGCAACGATCATGACGATGAAGGACATTCGTGCTGCGGATCTGAACATCGAACGCGAGTCCGTGGCCGGGAGCGGAGCCTGCAGAGTGGTGACCCCAGCGGCCGGGAGCGGAGCCTGCGGTGCGAGTCCGTTTTCGGACAGCGGAGCGAACTCAGCCTGCTTCCTGCGAGCCTCACGCACCATCCACCAGCCGGAGATGCCGGCGACGAAGGTCGCGGCGGTGAGGAACGCTCCTGCGACAGCGTGCGGAAAGGCCGCCAGCGCAGTGTTGTTGGTGAGCAGTGCCCAGATGTCCGTGAGTTCGGCGCGGCCGGTCTCTTCGTTGTAGATCGCGCCGACGGGATGCTGCATCCAGGAGTTGGCTGCGATGATGAAGAAGGCGGAGGCGTTGACGCCGATGGCGACGAGCCAAATGGTCGCCAGGTGAACGAGTTTCGGGAGTCGGCTCCAGCCGAATATCCACAGGCCGAGGAACGTGGACTCGAGGAAGAACGCGACCAATCCCTCGAGCGCGAGGGGTGCACCGAACACGTCACCGACGAACCGTGAGTATTCGCTCCAGTTCATGCCGAATTGGAATTCCTGGACGATTCCGGTCGCGACGCCGAGGGCGAAGTTGATGAGGAACAGTTTGCCGAAGAACTTGGTCAGCCGATACCAGGAGTCCTTCCCGGTGATCACCCACATGGTCTGCATGGCGGCCACCATCGGCGCGAGGCCGATCGTGAGAGGTACGAGAATGAAGTGGTAAACGGTGGTGATACCGAACTGCCACCGCGAGACATCCAACGCGTCCATCGATACTCCGAACTCTCACACCCGAGCTGTGACGGGCAACACCGCAGGTCAGGGCGTTGGCCCGCGACAAACTCGAATGTACTACTACGGTTAGTAGTAGGGAAGAGTCTTTCGGCAGGGTCGTTGGACTCCTATCGAGTTTCGACCGCCTCCACGGCCGTGTCGACCATCGTCGAAACGTCACCGGCAAGCTTCCGAGTGCCCAGGGGAACGCCGTTCATCGCCGTGACCCGAGCCGCGAGAGTGACGCTCGAGACAAGCCAAACACCTTCTGCAGCAATGAGATCCGCGGGATACAGGTGCCCGTGTTCGCACGTCCAACCAGCGGACTCGGCCACGGCGAACAACCCGGCGACCGTGGTTCCGGCCAGGATGCCCTGTTCGACGGACGGTGTGACGAGAGTCTTACCGCGCGCGAGCACCACCGTCGAGCGCGGACCTTCGAGCACCCGCCCCTCGCTGCTGAGGTAGATCACGTCGTCGACACCCTGAGCCGCGGCATGCCGCAGCGCGGCCATGTTGGTCGCATACGACAACGTCTTGGCCCCCGCGAGCTGCCACGGCGCTCCCGACGAGAAATCCACCGAGTAGCCGCGATCGAGCGTGATCACCGACACCCCGTCGGTGCGCGCTGCCCGCACTCGCTCGGGCAGCGGCCCCACCGTCACGTACGCGGTGGGGTCACCACCGCCCTCGCGTCCGCGGCTGAGGACCACGCGAAGAACCGCCTCGTCCTCCGACTCCTGCGCCCACAGACCCACGGACTGTTCGACGACGGCGCGCCACTGTTCGAGATCGGGGACGGGTAGGTCCAGCGCCTTCGCCGACGCCACCAGCCGGGCCAGATGCAACTCGACCGCACAGGCCGCGCCGCCGCGCACGAGCAGCGTCTCGAAGACCCCGTCGCCGCGCACCGCGGCCAGGTCGTCGGCGAACAGCAACGGCCGATTCGCGTCGTGCACTCGGCCGTCCAACGTCACCACTACCGACTCCGACATGCCCGCCACCTTAGAGGGGAGCGGACGCGTTCGATCAATCCGCTCGGTCGGCCGTTGCCAGCGCGTCGGCGTACTCGTCGAGGTCGAGATCCTCGGCGACGACGACCTTGGTGCCGTTGTAGACCTCGCGGTCGATCTCGTCGTCGGCGTTGGCGACGAGCATCGCGACGAACGTGTCTCCGTTCACGTTGAGGAAGGTACGGAAGATCCCGGCGAACCAGTCCACGGCGATCAGCAGGCCGACGGCCTCGAAGGGAAGGTCGAGCGAGGTCGCGAGGAACATCGCGACGACGGGGAATCCGCCGGGCACGGTGATGGTGCCCATGTTCAGCAGAACCGCCAGGCCCATGCCCAGCACGATCTGCCCGAGGCTCAGGTCGATGTTGCCTGCCTGCGCGAGGAACATCACCACGATCATGTAGTTGAGAACGGCGCCGTAGGAGCCCATCGTCAACCCGATCGACAGCGTGAAGTTGGCGACCTTCTGACTGACGCCGACCTTCTCGACGGTGTTGCGCAGCACCGTCGGGAACGTGACGGCCGAGCTCGTCGTCGTCACCGCGACGGCCGTCTGTTCGGTGAGCTTGCTGGGCAGCTTCCACGGGTTCAATCGGGTCCGCATCGTCACGACCACGACGAAGAGTGCGAACAGAATCAGCACCCCGAGCAGCGTCGTACCGAGGTAGCTCAGCGCGGTGGACACCACGGAGAATCCGACGTCGCCGGCGAGCGCGGCGAGCAGGCAGAACACACCTACCGGGGCGATGACCATGACGAGCCGGATCATCGTCAGGACGATCTGCTGGATCTGGTCCATGAACGAGAGCACCTGGGTGTTGCCGGTCTTGGTGATGTGACTGCGCAGCGCGATACCGAAGAGCAGCGAGAAGACAATGATCGGCACCATCGTCGCCGTCGACATGGCGTCGAACACGTTGGTGCTGACGAAGTTCAGAAGGGTGTCCTGCCAGCCGAGCGCCTCGCTCGCCGACTCCTCGAGCGCCGGATCGAGCTGCTGGGTGAACACCATGCCCGCGCCCGGCCGAATGATGGTGCTCAGCACCCAGGCCAGCACAGCGGCGACGACCGAGAACCCGATCATCCACTTGAAGGTGCGAAACGCGATCTTGCCGGTTCCCGCCCCCGCCATCGACCCGGTGGCCACGATGACCGAAGCCATCACCAGCGGGACGATCGACATCTGGATCAGTCGGATGAACAGATCACCGATGAACTTCAGGTTCGCGGCCCACTCGCCGACCACCAACCCGAACACGATGCCGCCGATCGCGGCGAGGCCGATCTGCGCGGCCGGATGCGCCAGTTTCTTCATGGGTCGACACGCTAGGTCCGTGTCGTCGCGGTGCCGTGTCGTCGCCGTTTCGAGGGTGTAAAGGGACCGGTCACCGAGTTGCTGCGCCGACGGGCTCCTACTATGGGGGATGTGTCCGACACAGTCACGATCAGCCCGAGTCCACTTCTGACACTCCCCGGCGCAGTGCCCTCCCCCGACGACAGCGTCGATGCCGGGGTGGCCTGGCATTACGGCAATCCGTTCGGCGAGCAACGCGACGCGGTCAGCGGCGCTGCCGTCATCGACCGTTCCCATCGTTTCGTGCTGGCCATCAGCGGAGACGAACGCCTGAGTTGGTTGAACACGATCTCGAGCCAACTCGTCTCCAACCTGCCCGACGGCAGCTCGGCCGAGAATCTGAGCCTGGATGTCAACGGCCGCATCGAGCATCACTTCGTCCAGACCGACCTGGCCGGCGTCACGTACATCGACACCGAGCGCTCGGCCGGACCGGATCTGCTGTCGTTCCTGAAGAAGATGGTGTTCTGGGCCAAGGCCGAACCCCGTGAGGCCGACGAACTCGCCGTTCTCACCGTCCTCGGATCCGACGCGGCGTCGGTGCTCGAGAAGGCCGGCCTGCCGGCTCCGAGCGAGGTCTACGGTGCGTCGCCGATCGACGGCGGCGGTTTCGTGCGGCGGATGCCCTGGCCGGGCGCGAATTCGTACGACGTGGTGATCCCCCGCGCGAGTCTGAGCGAGTGGTTCATCCGACTGCGCGACGCCGGGGCCGCCCCGGCCGGAACCTGGGCGTTCGACGCGTTGCGGGTGGAATCGTTGCGTCCGCGGGTGGGCGTGGACACCGACGAGAAGACCATTCCGCACGAGGTTCGCTGGATCGGCAGCGCAGCCGAGTTCGGCGCGGTGCATCTGGAGAAGGGCTGCTACCGCGGGCAGGAGACGGTCTCGCGCGTGCACAATCTCGGTCGCCCGCCCCGGCACCTGGTGCTGCTGCATCTCGACGGCTCTGCGGACGGTCGGCCCGGCACGGGCGATCCGGTGACCGCAGGCGGACGCTCGGTGGGCCGTCTGGGCACCGTCATCGACCACTTCGAGCTGGGGCCGATCGCATTGGCCCTTCTCAAACGAACGATTCCGGTCGACACTGCCCTCGAGGCGGGGCCGTGTGCCGCGTCGATCGATCCGGACTCGATCCCGTCGTACGACGACGTCCAGGCCGGCCGCGCTGCGGTCGACCGCCTACGCGGCCGGTGACCGGGAGGGTCCTGGCGGTCTGCGTCGTGCACGCCGATGTTCCGTTCGGACGCCGAGCGGTGGTCGACAGTGGCATCGACAAGCGGCCCGTCGACGGGCAGGTGGACGTGCACGAGCTCGGCATCGGCGGTGATCACTGTCGGGACACGAAATTCCACGGTGGACTCGATCAGGCCGTGTACGCCTACGACGAGGTCGAGGCGCAGCACTGGGCCGACGAGCTGGGGGTGCCGGTTCCACCGGGTCGATTCGGGGAGAACCTCCGCACCGAGGGTGTGCCGGTGACCGACGCGGTGATCGGGTCGCGGTTTCGCATCGGCACGGTGGCCTTGGAGGTGACGATCGCCCGCAAGCCCTGCGCGACGTTCGCACGGTGGATGGACCAGCCGAGATGGATCCGTCGCTTCGCGGACCGAGGTGATGTGGGTGCGTACTTCCGAGTTCTCGAACCCGGGGTCTTCGGCGGCGGTGACACGGTGACGGTGGAGTCGGTACCCCAACACGGGGTGACGGTTCGCGACCTGTTCCGAGGAACCGACGCGACCGCGATGTCCACTTTGCTCGATCAGCCCGATTTGGCACCGAAGGTCTACCGCGATGCGGCTGCGGCACTGAAATCGTTGCGCAACTGACCCCTGAGTGCGTCGCTCCCCATGACGCGCAGCACGTAGTTCTCGTGTCGCGAAACGGAGATAGTTTGCCTGTGCACGGATTTCTGCAGGTACAGGCTGCGTCGACCCATTTTCCGGGCGTGTCGCGCCCGTTCGCCCGGCACCGACACGTGGTGCCGTCTGCGCATCGCGGCGATTCGCGCGCTAGAGTGTGTCCCAGGAAGAAATACCAACTCTAACGGGGCCGCCAAATTTCCCCAGGCCGCCCCGAAAGTCCGCGAGGGGGCACCGCCATGGGCCGAGGCAGGGCTAAGGCAAAGCAGACAAAGGTCGCTCGTGAGCTCAAGTACAGCTCGCCTATTACGGACTTGGAGAGACTGCAGCAAGAGCTCTCCGGTGGTTCGTCGAACTCGCATCGTGGCGGCGTCGACTCGGACGCGCCTTCCCGAGTCGAAGAAGACGAGTACGAGGACTGGCGACGCTAGTACTGAGCACGACAACGACTGAGGGGGAGCCGCGATGCGGCTCCCCCTCACTTGTTTGCCCGTCCTCGGGCGATCAGAACCTCGGGTGGTTACCCAGCAGCAGCGCACGCTCGTCGGCGACGTCCTTACCGGTCGCCTTCTTCACCGTACCCAGCGTCCAGCAGTCGATGTGGCGTGCGGTCAGCACGGCGAGTGCGCGGTCGACGTCCTCGGGTGCCACGATGGCGACCATGCCGACTCCCATGTTGAACGTCTGCTCCATCTCGGCGCGCTCGACGCGCCCGCGCTGAGCGATCAGCGAGAAGATCGGGGCAGGGCTCCACGTGGTGCGGTCGAGTTCGGCGACCAGGCCCTCGGGCATCACCCGTGAGAGGTTGTTCGCCAATCCGCCGCCGGTGACGTGGCAGAACGTGCGCACGTCGGTTTCGGCCGCGAGCGCGAGGCAGTCCTTGGCGTAGATTTTGGTCGGTTCGAGCAGCTCCTCGCCGAGGGTGCGGCCGAACTCCTCGACGTGTCCGCCGAGATCCATGTGGTTGATCTCCAGCAGCACCTTGCGCGCGAGGGAGTAGCCGTTGGAGTGCAGACCCGACGATCCCATGCCGATGACGACGTCACCGGGACGCACCCGCTCGGGTCCGAGGATCGAATCAGCCTCTACGACGCCGATGCCGGTGGCCGAGAGGTCGTAATCGCCGTCGGCCATCAGTCCCGGGTGCTCGGCCGTCTCGCCGCCGAGCAGTGCGCAACCGGCGATGATGCAGCCTTCTGCGATGCCCTTGACCAGTTCCGCGACCTGCTCGGGAACCACTCGGCCCACGGCGATGTAGTCCTGCAGGAACAGTGGCTCGGCACCACAGACGACGAGGTCGTCGACGACCATTGCGACCAGGTCGAGGCCGAGGGTGTCGTGCTTGCCGAGCGCCTGCGCCACGGCCACCTTGGTGCCGACGCCGTCGGTCGAGGCGGCCAGGACGGGCTCGCGATAGTCGCCCTTGAGCGCGAAGAGGCCGGCGAAACCGCCGAGACCGCCCATGACCTCGGGCCTGCTGGCCTTCTTGGCGAGCGGCGCGAACAGTTGCACTGCTCGATCTCCTGCGGCGATGTCGACCCCGGCCGCCGCGTAGGAGGCACCGCCCGAGTGAGTTGCGCTCGTGGGTTGGGATTCCTCGGTCATTCGGCTCCAGCCTGTGTACTCGATCATGTCAGCGCCCTTACCGGCACAGATAGCGCCCTAACGGTACCGGAGTGCCCGGTGGCGAGAAGAATTCACGTGTGCAGGCGCTTACCCGGGATCGCCGCCAACAGCTTCTTGGTGTAGTCGGCCTCCGGCGATCGCAGGATCTTCCACGGTGTCCCCTCTTCCACGATTGCCCCGTTGCGCAGTACCACCACGCGGTGCGCCACGCGGTCGACCACCGCGAGATCGTGACTGATGAACAGGCAGGCGAAGCCGAATTCCTGCTGCAGCGCCTCGAACAGGTCGAGCACGGCTGCCTGCACCGACACGTCCAGAGCGCTGGTCGGCTCGTCCGCGACCACCAGATCAGGTCCCAGCACCAGTGCCCGCGCCAGGCTGACGCGTTGCCGCTGCCCACCGGAGAGCTCGTGGGGGTAGCGCTTGTCGGTGCCCGACGGCAGTTGCACGGCGTCGAGCAACTCGGTCGTCCTCGCCGCGATCGCGTCCTTGGAGCCGTACTTGTGCACGATCATCGGTTCGGCGATGCATTGCCCGACGGTCAGTCGGGGGTTCAGTGATGCGGACGGGTCCTGGAAGACGAAGCCGAATCGCTTACGTAACGGCTTCAGCTTGCGTTCGCTCACGCCTGCGATGTTCTGCCCCATCACCGTCACGCTGCCGCTGGTCGGCTTCTGCAGTGCTGCAACACATCTGCCGATCGTGGACTTGCCCGAGCCGGATTCGCCCACCAGCCCCAGGGTTTCGCCGCGGTGGATGGTGAGCGAGACGTCGTCGACCGCCCGGAACGCAGGTGAGCCGACGCCGCCGGAGAACTGCACCACCAGACGCGAGACGTCGAGTACCGGTTCTCCCGAGGTGTCTACCGTCTTGTCGGACTCCACGGCGGCGAGGGTCGGCACCGCGGCCAGCAGCTTCTTGGTGTAGTCGTCGGCGGGTGCGTCGAAGAGTTGCGCCACCGGAGCTTCCTCGACGACGCGGCCGTTCTGCATGACGACGACGCGGTCGGCCAGGTCGGACACGACGCCCATGCTGTGGGTGATGAGCACGATGGCGCAGCCGAGCCGATCCTTGAGATCACGGAGCAGGTCCAGGATTTCGGCCTGCACCGTGACGTCGAGAGCGGTGGTCGGCTCGTCGGCGATGATGACCTTCGCCTCGCACGAGATGGCGATCGCGATCATGACGCGTTGCTTCTGCCCACCCGAGAGCTCGTGCGGGTAGTACGAGAAGCGCTGCTCGGGATTGGGCAGACCCACCATCGTCAACAGCTCGACGGCCCGAATCTTGGCATCCTTCGCCGACATTCGCTTGCCGTCGTCACTTCGGGTCGTTCCGCCGGCTCCACTCCTGGCGCGTGTGTGCGCCCGCAACGCCTCGACGATCTGATAGCCGATGGTGAACAGCGGATCGAGGGCGCTGCCCGGTTCCTGGAACACCATCGAAATCTTGTTGCCGCGCAACTGCGCCCACGCCTTGTTGCTCAGCGTCGTCACGTCCTGGCCACCGAGTACCACGTGTCCTTCGACGCGTGCGGTGTCGGGGAGCAGGCCGATGGCGGATCGGACGCTGACGGACTTGCCCGATCCGGACTCCCCCACCACGGCCAGTACTTCGCCGGGGAACACCTCGAACGAGACCTCGGTGACGGCATCGACTTCGCCGGCGTCGGTGAGGAACGTGACGGACAACGACTTCACCGACAATGCGGACTCGCGTGGAGTTGCAACACTCGATGTCATACCTTCACCGCCTTCTTGAACTTCTTGCGGGTGCGCAGCAGCGGATTGAGTGTCTCACTTGCGCTTTCGCCCACCATGGTCAGGCCGAGCACCACCAACACGATGCCCAGGCCGGGGAACACCGACGTCCACCAGATGCCGTTGGAGATATCGGGCAGCGCCTTGTTGATGTCGTATCCCCACTCCGAGGCGGAGGTGGGCTCGATGCCGAATCCGAGGAATCCGAGTCCGGCGAGGGTCAGGATGGCCTCGGCACCGTTGAGGGTGATGATGACCGGCAGCGTCTGCACCACATTGGCGAGGATGTGACGGAACAGGATTCGCGGAGTGCCGGCACCGGTGACACGGGCGGCGTCGACGTACGGTTCGGTCTTGACCGCCACCGTGGCGTTGCGCACGACGCGAAAGTACTGCGGGACGAAGATGGCCGTGATGGCGATGGCTGCGGATGCGATGCCACCGAAGCTCGACGACTGTCCGCCTGCGACGACGATCGAGATGACCACCGCGAGAAGCAGAGACGGGAACGCGTACATCGCGTCCATGAACAGCACGAGCACGCGGTCGAACCAACGGCCGATGTAGCCCGAGGCGAGGCCGAGCGGAACACCGATGATGAGCGAGAGAATCAACGACGACGCGATCACCATCAATGCCGTTCGGGCACCGTAGATCACGCGCGAGAACACGTCCTCACCGCGAACCGAGGTGCCGAACCAGTGCTGCGCGGACGGGGCTGCCTGTCGGGCGAAATCCTGCCCGGCGTCGCTGGTCTGCGAGAACCCGTACGGCGCGAGAAGCGGGGCAAACACTGCGGCGATCACGAACCCCACCATCAGCGCCAACCCGACGATCAAGGTGACGCGTTGCAACCCCGACGTGGACTTGACGAATGCGACGCCGGGAAATCCTCGACGGTGCGGACGGGTGGGAGGGACGTCGGACAGCACGACTTCGGTGCTCATCAGAACCTCACTCTCGGGTCGATGAGTGCGACGATCGCGTCGGTGACGAAGCTGACGACGGCGACCACGACGGCCAGGAACGTCACAATGCCCTGCACCGCAACGAAATCGCGTTGCTGGAGGTACCGGGCGAGTTCGTAGCCCAGGCCCTGCCACTCGAAGGTCGTCTCGGTCAGTACCGCACCGCCGAGGAGCACGGCGATCTGCAGGCCGATGACGGTGACGATGGGAATCATGGCGTTGCGGAACGCATGTCGTCGCGTCACCGTGCCCTCGCTCAATCCGCGAGCGCGCGCAGCGTCGACGAACGGTGCCTGCAACGTCTGAATCAGGTTGACGCGCACCAGCCTCAGGAACACTCCGGCCGTCAACAGACCCAGGGCGAGTGCGGGTAGCACGGCATGCTCGAGCACGTCCACGATGTAGCTCGGCTCGCCGTACAGGAACGAGTCGACGATCAGAATGTTGGTCTTGGGCGAGACGTTCTGCAGTGCCAGTTCCACATTGGTGCTGGCACGACCGGCGACGGGCAGCCAGCCGAGCTTGACTGCGAACAGCAGCTTGAGCAACATGCCGACGAAGAACACCGGAGCCGCGTACGCCAGGATCGCGAAGATCCGCAGCGAGGCGTCGCCGAATCGGTCCCGATGGGTGGCGGCGAAGAATCCGAGCGGGATGCCGACCGCGAAGGCGACCAGCAGTGCCCAGAACGCCAATTCCAGTGTGGCAGCACCGTTGACGAGCAGGACGTCACTGATCGCGCGGTTGTCGGTGGCGGAGCGGCCGAAATCGCCGCGCAACAGTCCGGTCAGGTACTCCCAGTACTGCGTCAGAATGGGTCGGTCGTAGCCGGCCTCGGCCTTGCGCTGGGCGATCTGTTCGGCAGGTAGGCGACCACCGAGGGCCGCGGTGATCGGATCACCGATCACCCGCATCAGAAAGAACACGACGGTGACGAGAATCCAGGCAGTCGGAATGATCAGCAGAAATCTGACCCCGAGATAGCGGGCGAGCGCGCCGTACCGTGACGGCGCGCTCACCTGCTGTGCTTGCTTCTCGCCCTCTACCGTCGTGCTGTCGGTAGTGGGCACGCCGGTCAGCCCTTGGCGAGAGTGACGAATCGGAACTTGAACGAGGCGTCGAGAGTCTCGTCCACGCCGCTGATCTCGTCGGTGGCGACGGCGATCTGCTTGCCCTCCAACAACGGAAGCGTCGGCAGGTAGTTCGTCGCGAGCTCGGTCTGAATCTGACCGATGATCTGCATCCGCGCATTCTCGTCGGCGGTCGTGCGCTCGAGATCGAGCAGTGACGTGATGGCCGGGCTCTCGAAGTGCGACTGCAGGAAGTTGTCCGGCCCGAAGAACGGCGTCAGGTAGTTGTCCGCATCGGGGTAGTCCGGGAACCAGCCCAGTTGGTACACCGGGTAGGCGTCGGCGACGCGTTCCTTGGTGTACGTGCTCCACTCGGTGGACTGCAGGTTCACGTTGAACAGGCCCGTCGCGTCGAGCTGGCTCTTGATCGCGGCGTATTCCTCGCTCGAGCTCGAACCGTAGTGGTCCGGGTTGTACTGCAAGTTGAGCTGCACCGGGGTGGCAACGCCTGCGGCAGAAAGGAATCCGGCTGCTTCGTCGCGGTTCGGGGTGGTGCCGTAGACGTCGCCGTACGCGGTGTTCGCACCGGCCAGGCCTGTGGGTACGACGGAGTACAGCGGGGTGTAGGTGCCCTTGTAGACGCCGTCGGACAGCGCCTGGCGATCCACCGAGGCCGCAATTGCCTTGCGCACGGCCAGCTTCTGATCAGGGGTGTCACCGGGCATCGTGTTCATGTTGAAGACCATGTAGCGCGATTCACCGCCGGGTCCCTCGTGCACCGTCAGACCGTCGACGCTGCCGAGCGATTCGACATCCGTCGGGGTCAGCGATCGCCATGCGACGTCGATGGCCTTGTTCTGCACGTCGAGCTTGAGGTTGTCGGAGCTGGTGTAGTACTTCGCGTTGATCGACGAGGTCTTCGGGGTTCCGAGGATGCCCTTGTAGTCGCCGTTCGCGGTGAAGCTGACGAGGGAGTTCTTGGCGTAGCTCGCGATGGAGTACGGGCCGGCGAACGGGGTGCCCGCCACGATGGCGTCGTCGTCGAGAATCGAATCTGCCGGGAACACGGTCTGGTCGACGATCGGGCCCGCCGGTGTCGCCAGAATCTGCGGGAACGTCTGATCGTTCGCGGCCTTGAGCGTGAACTCGACGGTCTTCTCGTCCGGAGTCGCGATGCTGTCGAGGTTCGTCAGCAACGACGCGGGTCCGTTGGGATCGTTGATGGCGACGATGCGATCGAAGGAGAACTTCACGCTCTCGCTCGTCAGCGGGTTGCCGTTCGCGAACGTCAGATCGTCCTTCAGCGTGCACGTGTAGACGGTCGGCTCGGCGAAATCGCAGCTCTCGGCGACATCGGGCTCGAGCTCGGAGCTACCGGGCGCGAAATTCATCAGGAAGGGATACGTCTGGTTCATGACCATGAACGAGCCGTTGTCGTACGAGCCCGCCGGGTCGAGTGACGTCACCTGGTCGGTGGTGCCGACGGTGATGGTGTCGCCACTGCCCTCACCGGAGCCACCGGCTTCGTCGGTGCGGCCCGAGCCGCAGGCTGCCGCAGTCAATGCGAGTACCGACAGTGCTGCCACTGCAGCAAATTTCTTGCCGTGTTTGCGTCCCGCTGTACCGGGTGCAGCGGTCTTCGATGCCGCGCTGTAGCGCTGCATGCGTCCGTCGTCGGGCGACAGGGTCATCTGAAAGCCTCTATCCAATCGGTGTGTCCTATGTAACTGAAAGGACAGTACCGACGGACTGTTTCCAATATGTGGCATTGAGAAAACCCTGCTGTTCCCTCGCAGGAACGCCCTGCTCAGGGACGACTCAGAGCACTCACGTTCGCGTCGTTGTCCACCGGCTGCCCGGCGGCCGAGGCCAGCAGACCCTCGAGAACGTGCTTGCCGAGTGCGTTGTCGGCCGGCAGATCGATCGGATACTTGCCTGTGAAACATGCTGCACACAACCGGGATTCAGGCTGCTCGGAGGCCGCGATCATGCCGTCGATGGAGATGTACCCCAACGAATCGGCACCGATCGCCTGCCGAACACCCTCGAGAATTCCGTCCTCGGAATCGACACCGTTGGCGATCAGCTCTGCGGGAGAAGCGAAGTCGATGCCGTAGAAGCAGGGCCAGCGCACCGGCGGCGACGCGATTCGCACGTGAATCTCCAGCGCACCGGCCTCGCGCAGCATCCTGATCAGGGCGCGCTGGGTATTGCCGCGAACGATCGAATCGTCCACCACCACCAGCCTTTTGCCCCGTATGACCTCTTTGAGAGGATTCAGCTTGAGCCGGATGCCGAGTTGACGAATGGTCTGCGACGGCTGAATGAACGTGCGGCCCACATAGGCGTTCTTCATCAAGCCCTGGCCGTAGGGGATGCCGGAGCCCTGCGCGAAACCGACCGCAGCGGGAGTTCCGCTCTCGGGCACCGGGATGACCAGGTCCCCCTCGGCCGGATGTTCCTTCGCGAGACGACGTCCGATCTCGACGCGCGTCGAGTGCACCGAACGACCACCGATGACGCTGTCGGGACGAGCGAGATACACGTACTCGAACACGCACCCCTTGGGCTCGGGAGCCGCGAAGCGTGAGGACCGAACACCGTCGGCGTCGATCGCGAGCAGTTCACCGGGCTCGATGTCGCGGACGAACGCGGCACCGACGATGTCGAGTGCCGCAGTCTCGCTGGCAACCACCCAGCCGCGATCGAGGCGGCCGAGGCACAACGGTCGAACGCCGTGCGGGTCACGCGCGGCGTAGAGAGTGTGCTCGTCCATGAACGTCAGACAGAAGGCACCCTTGAGCAGAGGCAGCAGTTCCATCGCCGCCTGCTCGATGGTGCAGTCGGCTGCCTTGTGCGCCAGCAGCGCGGTCACCACGTCGGAATCCGACGTGCCGTTGCCCTGCAGTCGGTCGCTGATCAGCCCTGCGTCGCGCGCCTTGGTGGCGAGCTCGGCGAAGTTCACCAGATTCCCGTTGTGGCCGAGTGCAATACCGGTCCCGGCGGTGGTGGTACGGAAGATGGGCTGCGCGTTCTCCCACGTGACCGAACCACTGGTGGAGTAACGGCAGTGCCCGATGGCGACATGCCCGGGCATCGCACCGAGCGTCTGCTCGTCGAACACCTGGCTGACGAGACCGAGATCCTTGAACACCAGCACCTGGGAACCGTCGGACACTGCGATGCCGGCAGCCTCCTGGCCACGGTGCTGCAGCGCATAGAGGCCGTAGTACGAGAGCTTGGCCACATCCTCGCCCGGTGCCCAAACTCCGAACACACCGCACTCCTCGCGCGGCTCGTTCTCCGGTTCGTCGAGGGGTTTGCCTAGCAGAAGATTCGGACTGTCGACCGACAAATCGGCGTTGGTCACGGGCATTGCTCCCTTGGGGGACGGGGCGGGGGGCCGTGCCTGAGTCTACGGGCACACGACCGGAGTCAACGCATCGTGTGGACGGGAGATTCCCAGTAGGTGAACCAGTGCCGGAATTGGAGCGAATCACCTGATGGACAACAGTGGCAGCCAGCGGCCAACTTCCGCCGCTCTACTGCCCGATGCATCGATCGAACCGTCGGCGAGGGCCTCGGCGAAATCCCGGATTCCGGTGACCACCTGCAGCCACGTCAGCGCGTCGGTTTCGACCACGTTCGGCGGTGTCCCCCGGGTGTGACGCGGCCCCACGATGCACTGCACCGCGACGAACGGCGGTACCCGCACCTCCACCGAGGATCCCGGCGCATTCTGGCCGAGAGTTCTGGCAGTGGTGCGTACCGCGGCGGCAATCTGCGCCCGCGCAGGCTTGTCCGCCTCACCCTTGATCCATTGCTCGACGGCCAGAACGGCCTCGCGTACCTCGGCGGGGCCGACTTCCTTGTGCGGTGGCACTGCGTCTAACTCCTGTCGTCCGCTGCGAGATGCGCCAGCACAGCGCCGCTGGCGTTGAGAAAGTAGTGCAGCAGCGCCGGGGCGAGCACACTGCCGCTGCGGGCTCGAAGCCACGAGAACACCACACCGGCCGCTGCCGTTGCCACCACAGTTCCGACCACGGTGTCACCCGCCGCGCGGGCCGGGTGAATGTGCCAGAGCCCGAAGAAGATCGGCGACAGAGCGGGCGACGCGGCGTCGAGCACACCGCGGAAGAGCAGTTCCTCGGTCAGTACCGTTCCCACCGGGATGCGAAACAGGACCCACTCGGCCAGTTCGTCCTCGGACGGCCGGACGCGGCGTCGCAACGCGGGAATCGCGGCGACGACGGCAGATCCGAGCACCGGCACCGCCGACGCCGCAGCGCCCCACTTCAGGCCGGCAGCGAAATTGCGCAGGCCCAGCTCTGCTGCGCTCGTTCGAGACAGTGCAGCCACACCGACGGCGAACGACGCGTTGGCCACTGCCCGTCCACGGGCATCGAGACCGAGCGCGGGAAGGAGGTAAGTGCTCCACGCCGTCGTCGCGATTCCGGTCAGAATGGGTCGTTCCGCAGGCTCCACTCCGGCCAGAAAGGGTCGTTCCGCAGGCTCCACTCCTGCCGTCACTGCGGTTCTCACTTCTCGGGACCGTCTCGGCCGGCGAACTGCTCCATGACTCCGCGGACTCGTTCGGTGTCGCGGTCGGTCCACCCCTCGGGCGCGGCGACGGCCACCCAGCCGTCGAGCACGAGGGTTCCGTAGTTGTGGCCGTGTCCGTCGGGAACGCCCGCGGCGTTGGTCAGATCGGCGGCCACCTGCCAGAAGGTCACGACCGGGAACCATCGCATGCTCGGCAGCCGGTCCGGCCCCGGTGGCTCGGACAGCCAGTCGGGACGCTCGAACAGCAGGTCGGGTGACCACCAGACCACCGGATCCGACGCGTGCTGGACGTAAAGGATCCGCGGCTCGTACCAGGGCTGATCCTCTGGCGGGATACCCGACGAGTTGTCGGCGAATCGGACCGTCAGTCCCTCGGAGTAGACCGGCCGCACCTCCGGGCTTCCCGGGTCGCGTCGGCTGACGAACTGACTCCAGATGCGGTTGTTGTTCGGCGGTCCCACCCACAGGACGCCGTCGGTGGTGGCCCGGATGTCGGCCAGACCGTCGAACGCTCCTTCACCCGCCTGGGTACCGAGGCTCTCGCCGTAGACGTAGAACTTCGGGCGCGTGGCCTCCGGTTCCTGCAGCCAGCGGTCGTGCACCTTGTCGATCAGAGCTCTGCCTGCCTGCGCGGCCTTGTCTCCCTCCGCGATGAAGGAGATCCAACTCGGCAGGTACGAGTACTGGGATGCGACGGTGGCGACATCGCCGTCGAACATGAGCTCTTCGGCTTCGATGGCGGTGGGATTGACCCATCCGGTTCCGGTGGTCGGGACGACGACGAGAGCCGCGCGCTGGAATGCCCCGGTGCGTTCGAGCTCCGCGACCACGATGTTCAGTCGCTCGTCCTGGGTCTCTGCCGTTTCCAGGCCTGCGTATGCCCGGATCGGTTCGACGCTGGGGCGGCCCGTTGCCCGCTCCATCTCGTCGGCCCGTAGTCCGCTGGAGACGAAGTTGCGACCCTCGAAGCCGAGGGTGTCCCACGGTGCCAACGAGTTCGGGCTGCCGGAGCGTTCGTCGGCGACGGGTTGTTCTGCGCCGTCCCGGGTTTCGTCGTTCTGCAGACTGAACACGGAATTGGTGACCTCGGAGACCGCGCGCAGCAGGACACCCTGGACCAGGGCGACGGACAACACGACGAGGACGACGACCCCGAGCGCATTGGCCACTTCGCGCGGCATCTTCACGACGCGGTTGATCTGACGGGCGAGCAGACGAACGAAGTCACGCAACACCCGCCACACCGAGATCAACAGGGCCGCAATGGCGATGCTGAGCGCGCCGGTGCGGAAATACCCCGTCGTGGTGGTTCCCTCCGCGTCCATCAGAGCGGCCAGCTCACGCTGCCATTCCGCCGAGATCGCCAGCATGATCATCGACGCCGCGATCGCGAGGACAGGAACGGCAGCCTTGACGGCCAGCTCGACCTTGCGCGGCAACGGCCACCACGATCGGGACGAGAGCCACCACCGAGTGACGGCCCACCCCACCGCGACGCCGAATGCGTAACCGATGGCCGCGTTGATACCGCCGATGATGCCCTGGAACAGCCATCCACGAGGGAGCAGAGACGGAGTCAACGACCAGCAGAAGAACAACGCGCTGAACGCAATTCCGGTGAAGTCCAGGCGCAGCAGGCCCCAGGCCCACATGACGAACGGATGCTTGGCGGGTGAGGGGACGGCGAACTCGACCGAGGGCAGGTGGTACCGATGATGCTGGTCCTGCTCGAGTGTCGCGTCGACCTCGTCGTGGCCCTGCTCCGATGTGCGTCCCCCCACCTCGGTCAGCCGAAGAGTCTGGGAAGAGTGCTCTCGAACGTCTCGCGCAGCTCCGTCATCGGGACGGAGAACTGCCCTTGCACCTCGATCGAATCCGAACCCTCGTCGACGACGCCGATGCGCGCCCACGGCAGACCGCGGGCGGTGCACATGCCGGTGAAGCGAGTTTCTTCCGTGCGCGGTACCGCGACCAGTACGCGGCCCGAGGACTCGGAGAACAGTGTCACGAACGGATCGGCACCCTCGGGAAGGATGATGCGGCAACCGGTTTCACCGGCCAGAGCGGCTTCGACGACGGCCTGAGCGAGGCCGCCCTCGGACAGATCGTGTGCCGCAGAGACCAATCCGTCGCGCGAGGACGAGAGCAGAATGTCTGCCAGCAGTTGCTCGCGGGCGAGATCGACCTTGGGTGGCACGCCGCCGAGGTGATCGTGCTCGACCTGAGCCCAAATGGACCCGTCGAACTCGTCATAGGTCTCGCCGAGCAGGATCAGCGTCTCGCCGGGCTCGAGTCCGAGGCCGGTGGGGATGCGGCGATGCACGTCGTCGATGACGCCGAGTACACCGACGACGGGTGTCGGGAGGATCGGCTCGGCACCGGTCTGGTTGTAGAAGCTGACGTTGCCGCCGGTCACGGGAATGCCGAGGGTGACGCAGCCGTCCGCCAATCCGCGCACGGCCTGCTGGAACTGCCACATGACGCCCGGGTCCTCGGGTGAGCCGAAGTTCAGGCAGTTGGTGACGGCCTTCGGGGTCGCACCGGTGACGGCGACGTTGCGGAACGCCTCGGCCAACGCCAACTGCGCACCCCGATACGGATCGAGTGCGGTGTAGCGACCCGACGCGTCGGTGGCCAAAGCGATTCCGCGACCGGTCTTCTCGTCGATGCGGATGACGCCTGCGTCGGCGTGCTCGGCGAGGACGGTGTTGCCGCGCACGTAGCGGTCGTACTGCTCGGTGATGAAACGTCGGCTGCACAACTGCGGCGAGCCGATCATCTTCAGCAACGTCGCCTTCAGCTCGTCCCCGGTTTCCGGACGCTGCAGCGACGCCGTGGTGTTCGCGACCAGATCGTCCTGGGTAGCGGGTCGCTGCACGGGACGGTTGTACACCGGTCCCTCGTGCGCGACGGTCTTCGGCGGAACGTCGACGACCGTCTCGCCGTGCCAGGTGATCTGAAGATGCTCACCGTCGGTGACCTCACCGATGACGGTGGCCAGGACGTCCCACTTCTTGCAGACGGCCATGAATGCGTCGACGTTGTCGGGAGTCACCACGGCGCACATGCGCTCCTGGGATTCGCTCGAGAGCACCTCGGCGGGCGTCATGCCGGTGGCGCGCATCGGCACCTTCTCCAGCTCGATGTGCATACCGCCACTGCCCGCTGACGCGAGTTCCGATGTAGCACAGGACAACCCGGCACCACCGAGGTCCTGGATGCCGACGACGAGCTTGTTGGAGTACAGCTCGAGGCAGGCTTCGATGAGCACCTTCTCGGTGAACGGATCGCCGACCTGGACTGCCGGAAGCTTCTTGCGGCCCCCGCCGGTCTCGTCTCCGTCGAAGGTCTCCGACGCGAGCACGGACACGCCGCCGATGCCGTCGAGACCGGTGCGTGCGCCGAACAGAATGATCTTGTTGCCCAGGCCCGACGCGAACGCGAGATGCATGTCCTCGACGCGCATGACACCGGCACACAGAGCGTTCAGCAGCGGGTTACCGGCGTAGGAGGCGTCGAACACCGTCTCGCCGCCGATGTTGGGGAGGCCGAGGGAGTTTCCGTAGCCACCGACGCCTGCGACGATGCCGCTCAGGACGCGGCGCGTATCGGGTGCATCGGCAGCACCGAATCGCAGCTGGTCCATGACGGCGATCGGGCGCGCGCCCATGGCCATGATGTCGCGGACGATGCCGCCGACGCCCGTCGCCGCACCCTGATAGGGCTCGACGTACGACGGGTGATTGTGGCTCTCGACCTTGAACGTGACGGCCCAGCCGTCGCCGACGTCGACGACGCCCGCGTTCTCACCGATACCGGCGAGCATGGGCTTGCGCATATCGTCGGTGGTGGTCTCACCGAAGTACTTCAGGTGCACCTTCGAGGACTTGTACGAGCAGTGCTCGCTCCACATGACGGAATACATCGCCAACTCGGCGTCGGTGGGCCGACGGCCGAGGATTTCCTTGATGCGGACGTATTCGTCGTCCTTGAGTCCGAGTTCCTTGTACGGCTGCGCTACGTCGGGGGTGGCGACGGCGTTGGAGACAGTGTCTGTGGGTACAGAGCTAGCGGACACGAGGAATAGGTCCCTTCAATGGAGCGAAATGCCAGGGAGAGTCTATCGGGACCGTGCGACATGTACGGCATCGGTCGTGCAAGGCTGCGCTTCGGTCGTGCGAACATCACCTGATGGACATCGCGCTGACCGAGAACGATCTGGACGAAACGGGCGTCATCGACCCGTCGATGGTGGCCAAGGGAGTCGACGTACCACCCAAGGCCGTCGTCTGTTTCTTCTCCGAGGTGATCGAGAGCATCTGTGCGAAAGGCGACGCCCGAGTCGTCTCGGTCATGCGCTCCGAGCACGGCGAACACCCCGTCTACGAGATCGAACGGAACGGGGAGAAACTTGCTGTCTTCCACCCCGGCGTCGGAGCTCCACTGGCCGCGTTGTTCCTCGAAGAGGCCATCGCGATGGGCTGCACCCAGTTCGTGGCCGTCGGCGGCGCGGGCGCACTGTCCGACGACCTGGGCATGGGACACGTGATGGTGGTCGACAGCGCCCTGCGTGACGAGGGCACCTCGTTCCACTACCTACCGCCGGGCCGGATCGTCGACGCCGACCCGGACGGAGTGGCCGTACTGCAATCTGTGCTGACCGACGCCGGAGTCGACTTCGTCACCGGCCGCTCCTGGACCACCGATGCGCTCTACCGCGAGACCCGTGCGCGCGTTTCCCGCCGCGTCGAAGAAGGCTGCCGAACCGTCGACATGGAAGCCTCGGCCTTCTGCGCCGTCGCACGATTCCGCGGCGTGCGATTCGCGCAACTGCTGTACGCGGGTGATTCCCTCGCCGCCGACTGGGACCACCGCGGCTGGACCAAGGCCACGACAGTGCGCGAACAGTTGTTCTGGCTCGCAGCCGATGCATGCCTGCAACTGAGCCCGATCTAGCCGAGACGCGGGTTGCCGGTTCACTGGGTTGCTGATTCGTATTCACTGGGTTGCCGGTTCGGGTTCACCGGGTCTCTGACTCGCCTCCGCCGCTTACCCCCCACACCCGACCCCCGCAAATGCGCGCGCGTTTGCCACACGCACGCGAAATCGCCCCAGCACAGGTCACGAATCCGCGAGCACCTGACGAATGCGCGCGCATTTGCGACCGCCGAACGAGAAACGGGAAACGGGAAACGGGGAACGGTGTTGCGCCGCGGTATTCAGCCTCTGTCCACACCCTCCGCCCCGCACCCCCGCAAATGCGCGCGCGTTTGCCACACGCGCGCGAAATCGCCCCAGCACAGGTCACCAATCCGCGAGCACCTGACGAATGCGCGCGCATTTGCGACCGCCGAACGGTCTCAGACTGGGGCCAGGAATGCCGCCAACGCGTCGGCGTAGGACTTCACGTCACTGGCTCCCATCAACTCTCGCGACGAGTGCATGGCCAGCTGCGCTGCGCCGACGTCCACCGTGGACAGGCCGGTGCGCGACGCAGTGATGGGTCCGATGGTCGAGCCGCAGGGCAGATCGGCTCGATGTACGTAGCGCTGCAGAGGAACTCCGGCCTGATCGCAGGCGAGCGCGAAGGCACCGGCACCCGCGGAATCCGTTGCATAACGCAGGTTCTGGTTGACCTTGAGCACCGGTCCCCCACCGAGTTCGATGCGATGCGCGGGCTCGTGCCGGTCCGGGTAGTTGGGATGCGTCGCGTGCGCCATATCGCCTGAGGCACAGATGGATCCGGCCATCGTGCGCAGGAATTCCTCACGGCCGCCGCCGCGTCCGAGCACGATGCGCTCGAGCACGGTGTTCAGCAGATCCGAGAACGCGCCGCGGTCGGACATACTGCCGACTTCCTCGTGGTCGAACAGGGCCAGCACCGGCGTGACAGCGGTCGGATTGTCCACTGCGGCAAGCAAAGCCTGAGTCCCGGCGTAGCAGGTGCCCTGATTGTCCAGACGTGGCGCGCTGACCAGTTCGGACTCGACACCCACGACGGCACTGGGAGCCAGATCGTGCGTCATCAACTCCCAACCCAGTACCGAATGCGGGTCGACGCCTTCTCGCTCGGCGACGTATGCGATGAACGATTGTGGCGAATTGCCCACGCCCCAAATGGCATTGACGTGTCGCTGCGGATCGAGGGTGACACCCTTGCGATCCTCGGAGAGGTGGATCGCAAGCTGCGGGACTCGCAGAATGGGCTCGTCGACCTTCACCAGAACCTCGCGCACCGCGTTTCCGTCGCGCACACTCAGCCGGCCGGAAATGCCCAGATCGCGATCGAGCCAGGAGTTGAGCCACGCACCGCCGTACGGCTCGAGGCCCACCATCTGCCAGCCCGCGGATTGCAGATCGGGATGTTGCTTCACGCGGAGGTTGGGGCTGTCGGTGTGTCCGCCGACGATACGGAACGGGCCATCAGGAGTGGAGCCTGCGGAACGACCCGAACTACTGCTCTCGGTGCTCCAGGCGACCAGTGATCCGCCGCGGATCAGGTAGTAGCGGCCTGCTTCCGTAGGCCAGGTATCGGTCTCGTCGAGCCGTACGAATCCTGCGTCGTCGAGTTGGACGGAGACTGTCCGGCACACGTGAAACGGTGACGGAGAGACGTCGACGAAGTTGCAGAGACCGGTTGCGGAGGCGTGAGTCGACATGGGAACCATTGTGGCAGCCGCCGCGTCGAACACCTCGAGAGCACACACCGACCGGGGGGACGACTTCATGAAATTTCATTCTCTGCCTGATTACGGCGCAGTTCACGCGACCACATTCGCCATCGTGCGAATGAAGACGATCGAAGCATTTCGCAAGCGTGGGGTGGTGGTTCACCGCGAGGATGCGACGACGTTGGCGGTGGGCTCGGGCGTTCGCATGTCACTGAACAACGTGTTCGCCCGATGCTCCGGGGTGAGTCGATCGGCGTGGGACGGCATCATTGCCGGCTATGTCGACCTGATGATCGAGATGATGCGCGAGGCGGATCCCACGTTCTTCACCGGATTGTCGGACGACGAGTTCTACTCGAGGCTGCGCGAGCGCGTCATCGCTCCGTCCGCCCTGGCGGCCATGGGTGAGTGCGAGTACGAGTATTCCGTCCCGCTACTCGACGTGCCGGGCGCACCGCGACGGGTGCTGAACCTGTCTTCTCCGAATCGCGCTGTGACACTGGCAGATCGGCATCTTGTCGGCCGAGACCTGGACGCCGCCTGGGCCGCCGGCCGAAGGAACACCGCAGCGCTGAAATTCGAGGACGGCCGAGTTCTCAGCAGAAACAGCGTCGACATCGAGGTCCTCAGCGGTGATTCGATCTACCTCGCGTCGAAGGTCGCCGATATGACCACGCTGATCTCCGCGCACCTCGGCGAATGTCTGTACGGCGTATTGTTCGTCGTTCCCAATGCCTACGAGTTCATTTTTCACCGGCCTCGCAACGCCGACGTGGCGCTCGCGGCAGCAGCCGAGCTCGCCGAGCTGGCAGATATGTTCACTCGTGACACGCCTAGCCCACTGTCACGCTCGGTGTTCTTCTGGCGGGACGGCGAGTACTGCGACGTATCGGGCGGGCCCACGGGAGTTTTCGCCGCTACCTTGGCTGAGCTGCCGGCGGCCGCGGCCTGACCGCGGTCACGTGCCGGTAGACCCGCTGTTCGGGCGGCGGGGTGGTGGGCCGTCCCGCAGCAGCATCGCAAAGACGTCCCAGCCGACCACGAGCGTCATCCAAGCTTGGGCGGGCATCCGCCGCTCAGTGCGAACCGGACACG
>NZ_NOZF01000187.1:0-42512 GCF_002258565.1 Rhodococcus sp. 05-2254-6 | reverse complement strand
ACCATCGACGCAAGCACACGACGCGAGAGTGTGGTCGTCGAGGACTTCCCGACGACCACCGACGCATTCACCGACCTGATCGCGTTCTGCCGCGACGAGCAGTGGACCATCACGCCCACGCTCGACGACGACGGCGTGATCGTCTACCTACTTGCAGGGGACGACATCAGCGAAGGACTCGCGACCATCAGTTGATCGAGGGATGACCTAGCCCGATACCCACGCGGTGTCGGGCTTCGTTGTGCGCGTGGGGCTCGAGCTCTCAGCGTCGCTCTACGCCTCGTGGACACACCGAGCGCACACAAGTCGGCCGACGGTCTGGCGATGGCGCAGCGTCGAGCTCGCGGCCGGTACGACCTTGTCGAGGGGGAGGGGTAGGAGGTCCCTCCCGGGTGTTCACCAGCCAGGCAGCTATGTACTGCACATTTCGTCGGCTGCGGTGCGAAAAGAACCGCATTTTGGCCCCCTCAAACGCCCTGAGCAGGGCTTTTATCGACGAACGCATGTTCGAAAGTCAACGGAATCGAGAGCTCGGAGCGTGTCCGAGTCGACCCCCGCACCCGATTATGACGAAACACGTTGCCGCTTAGTCGATTACGACCTGCTCGTGGAGAACATTAGACATACCCGGTACGGGTATGGAGTAATGATCGTTCCACGTTCACGAGCAGGAAGAGGCACACCATGGCCGGTATTACGCCACAGCACCCCATCGCAACGGCCACCAAGGCCCAGCATGCAGAGATGGCGAAAGTCGCTCTCGCGAAGGTCTACGAGCACGCGCCCTACACCGCGGCAGTCGACGCGGATTTCTGGCTTCAAGTCGCGGGTCTGCACTCGTTCCTGTCCGGTCCAGTGGACTGACAGCCCACCACCACGAATCGTCGGACCGCGCCCCGAACCGCGGCGTCGGCCGCTACCCCTCGGAAGGACGTAGACCATGGACGGGAAGACTCAGCGCGCGTACTTCACCGAAAGAGCCGCAGATCTCGGATTCGAGTTCGACGACGGCGACCTCGCACTACTCGACGAGATCGCGCAGACCGCCGACGACATTGCCGAGCTCGACGACGCGCTGAAACGTGACGGCCGAACGATCACGTCGAAGACAGGCAACGTGAAGACGCATCCGGCCCTGGCGTCAGTCCGACAGCTCAGGTTCGCGCGGAACAAGCTCGCCGCCATGCTCGAACGTCGAATAGAGCAGTTCGAGCAGGAAGTGGCGGCGCAGGACAAGAAGACCGCTGCGATGGCCGGTGGCAACCCCAACCCCCGCGGGTTGCACTACATCGGCAACGGAGCGCCCAATCAAGCGAGGGACAAAGCGGCAGATCGACGCCGCGGACGCGGCCGGATAGCTCGACCGCGAGCGCAGAGGGGCGCGTAATGAGACTCGCAACTGGGCCGTCGTCGGCCAGGGTCCGTCCCGAAGCGCTCACGTTCGCCGACGTACCGACCGAGCTCCGTCCGAGCAACTGGCGTCAATGGCTGCGCAAGGTGACGAAAGCGGATATTCGGGAAGCGCTTGGCAGCGGGATCGAGAAGAGCCGAGCGCGGGAAATGGCCGTCGGCGACCTGCAGGGGGCTGCGTATTGCGCATGGCTGGCCGATCACGACCTGACCACTCCGGCAGGACGCCCTGCCCGCGGGTGGGATTCGACGTCTCTCGCACGATGGGAGGACTCGCTGTGACGCTGCGAGTGCCGGCCCGCTGTCACAACGGGCATCACCTCGAACCTAGAACGACGTACGTGCGTCACACCGGAGCCACGTCGTCACGGTCTGGCCTCACTCCCGTGGGCTGGGAGTGCGTGGTGTGCGTTCGGGTGGCCTGCTGGACCGCGCAATTCCCCGGCCAAGCAGTCCCGGCCGAACTCCTCGAGCCCGAGAACTACAAGCGCCAGATCGAGGCCACAAACAGGGCGCGATTGCCGAAATTCGCTCTCGCCGTTCACTTTCAGTCGGGATGGCAGTTCGCGGATCCCGACTCGACACCGCAGGCGCGAACAGAACGCGAACACGCAGCCGCCGAAGCCGAGCGCCGAAAAATTGCTCGGCAGGAACGAGAGCAGCGAGACGCCGAAGATCGTCGAGCTCGACAGATCCGTCGCGAGCACGCCGACGAAGCTCTACGGTCGATCCGCGCGCTCATGGGTGCCGCGTCGTGATCGTCCTGCGACTGTTCGGCGTCGAAGTCCTCGCCGTCGGCAGTCCCGAACTCGACGACGCGGACATGGACCCGTGCGACACCACCGCGGGCAGTTTCGAGCTCGCGGACCCCGAACTCGCCGAGCGCGACCACGACGTCTACCTCGCGAGCAAGCGACGGCGACCGGCCATCGTGGAGATCGGATCGAGACACCACGGCGGTACACCGGAGCGGTCCCGCGGGTTCGGATTCGTTCCCACCATGTAAGCATCGAGACTCAATGTTGTTGTTGTGCAACATTTCTGAGCGATCGAAGATTAGACAGACCCTTCTCGATCTCCCTACGCTGACGACACAGGCACTCCCCGAGAAACCGGGGGTGCCTTTCGTTTTTCATAGAGAGGGTGACCGGTGGCTGGTCGTACGTACATCGCGGGCGAGGCCGCGGTCAAGCTCACGCCCAACAGTGGCGGCTTCCATCAGACGGCCCGCCGTGAGCTCGCAGCGGACAAGCTCAGCACTGGCGTCAGTCTCGTCGCCGACGCGAAAGGTTTCCGGACCGACGCGCGCGAGAAGCTGGCGCGAGGACCGAAGCTCACCCACAAGGTGCAGCTCGTTGCCGACGCGACCGGCTTTCGGCAGACAGCGCAGGCCAAGCTCGACACCGCGCGGCTCACCGTCAAGGTCCAGCCGAAGTTCGACACGGCGACGCCGGAACTGCAGAAGCTCAAGACGCACCTCGCCTCGATCAAACTGACCGTCAAGGTCAAGGTCGAGATCGACGACAACGGGTACCGACAGAAGCTCGCACTGCTCACCCGCGACACCACACAGCGAGTCCGCGTCGACATCGACAGCCGCGACGTCGACAACCTGCGTGACGCGCTCAGTGGCGTCGGCACGACGGTCAACAACACCACCAACAACATCACGAACATGGGCCGCAGTGGTATGCGCGCGCTACGTCCCCTGCTCTACGGATTCCTGGCGCTCGCGGCCGTCTCGTTGATCCCCCTGATCGGCCAGCTCACGCAGGCACTGGGGGTGATTGCGCTCATCCCTGCCATGGCGACATCGGCCGTTGCTGCGATCGGCGCGCTCGCCATCGGATTCAGCGGCATCGGCACAGCGTTCACGGCCAAGGCTCCCAAGGCAACCGACACGGCCGGCCAACAGAACCGGCAGGCAGCAGCGCTGCGGAGCATGGCCTCTGCCGAGCGCGGTCTCGCCAGCGCACAGCGCCAAGGCCTCGCGGCGCAGAAGCGACTCAACGACGAGCGCAAGAACGCGGTTCGCCGACTTCGCGACATGAACGACGAGCTCGACTCGGCCGTGCTGAACGAAGAAGATGCACGTATTGCGATCATCGACGCGCAGAACGACCTCAATCAGGCCTATATGGATGGCGACGCGCTCAGCATCCGCAAAGGTCAGAACGCGGTCCGGCAGGCCGAAGAAGGCCTCGATCAGATCATCAAGAAGAACCAGGACTTGCGCTCGGACGTCGAGGCCGCGAACAAGGCCGGCGTCGAAGGCGACGAGCAGGTCGTAGCGGCCAAGGAAGGCGTGCTCGACGCCAACGAGGCGATCCTGTCTGCGCAAGAGTCGATGATGGCGGCGCAGGAAAGCCTCAACGAGTCGACCCAACGCGGCGTCGACGCCGTCAACGAGCTCGAGGAAGCTCTGGCGAACCTCTCCCCCTCTGCGCGTCTGTTCGTCGAGACCGTCCGCGGTCTGAGCGACGAGTGGAAAGAGCTGCGTCTGCAGGTGCAGGAATCTTTGTTCTCCGGCTTGGCCGGCGAGGTCCAGTCGCTCGCCGACATGTACCTGCCGAGCCTGAAAGAGCAGCTGTCCGGCATCACGACAGAGATCAACGGCGGTCTCAAGTACGCGCTCGACTCGCTCATGTCCGACGGTGCTCGCGAGAACATCGACAAGATCATGGAAATGACGCGGATCTCGATTGGTCCGCTCATCCAGGGTTTCACCGATCTCGCGGCCGGCATCGGCAATATCGCTACCGTCGGCTCGGAGTTCCTCCCCGGCATCGCCGATAGCTTCGCCGACTCGATGGCGCGGTTCAAGGAATGGTCCGGCTCCGAAGAGGGCCAGAACGAGATCCGCAACTACATCGCCGAGAGCATCCGGACGTTCGACAAGGTCTGGGAGTTCGTCAAAGAGTTCTCGCGCGTGATGAAAGGCTTGTTCTCCACCTCCGACGAGGTCGGCGAGGACATGCTCGAGTCGATGACGTCCTCGCTGCGCGAGTTCGCGGACTGGATGAAAACCGCCGAGGGCGAGGCCCGGATGGGGCAGTTCTGGAAAGAAGTTCAGGACACGATCACCAGCATCTTCAACATGATCGGTCTGGCAATCAAGCTGGCCGACAAGCTCGCTGCGCTCATGGACCCGAACCCAGAGTCCGACGCAGGGACGGTGTCGAATGCTTTCGGCCCGAGTAGCACGTGGAAAGAGCGAGCCAGCGGTTTCAGCCGACTGTTCGTCCGCGGCACCGGGTCCGACATCGAAGGTGAGACCGGCACCGGAACTCGGCTCGGTCGAATTGGGGCGATGGTGCCGGGCTTAGGCCCGATCGTCGGGCGCGGGACAGCATGGGCCGGAGACAAGATCGACCCGTTCATCAGCGGGGGACTCGGCAGCTTGAAAGATTGGTTTTTCGGGAGCGACAGCGACACGCCGGACAACGTCTACGGCACCAACGGACCATCGAAAGTCGGCGTCGGGCAGGGACCGCGCGGTGCTCGCGACTACGGCGCGCTCGCCGACCAGCTCGAGGCACCGAAGGATCTGTCCGGGTGGGACCGGTTCAAGGAGAAGATCTCTGGACTCAAAGACACCGTGCTCGGCGAGAACGGTCTCACCGGTTGGCTGACGACGGTCGGCGGCGTGTTCTCCGGTCTCGGCGACACCATTGGCGGCGTCGGCGACTCGATCGGCGAGAAGATCACCGACGTCAAAGAGTGGATCGGCGATCTCCGCACCAATGCCGGCGAGTGGCTGGGCAACATCGGCGACTTCTTCGGCGGTCTCGGCTCCCGGGTCGGGACCGTGCTCACCGATATCATTGACAGCAAGTTCCCGTGGCTCAACACCGCGCTGGACACTATGCGCGGATGGTGGGACTCGGTCACCTCCGGCATCGGCTCGACGTGGGCCACGCTCAAGGAAAAAGCTGCCGAGCCGATCAACTGGATCATCGAGAACATCATCAACGGTGCTCTCAAGAGCGCGTGGAACGCTGTCGCCAAGGTCATTCCCGGTCTCAAGGAATGGGACGGCGTCGACGCAATCGCGACGGCGAGCCCGAGCACGAGCGGTGGACAGCGAGCCTCGCGCAGCCCTGGCGTCCAAGAGTTCTGGACCGGTGGCGTGGCCGGAGTCATGCCGGGATACACCCCCGGCCGCGACCCGTTCACCATCGGCGTGTCCGGTGGCGAGGCGATCATGCGTCCCGAGTTCACCCGGGCCGTCGGCCCCGAGTGGGTCGACGACATGAACGTCGCCGCACGACGCGGCGGCATGGCGGCTGTGCAGGAGCGCATGGCGAACTACGCGTTCGGCGGCGTCGTCGACTCGTCGATGTGGGCAGCGGTCTCGGCCGCGTTCCCGAACGCGACGCTGAACTCGGCGTACCGTCCCGGCCACAGCGGCTACCACGGAAGCGGCGGCGCAATCGACATCGGTGGACCGATGCAGTCGGTCGCCGACTGGATCTTCCAGAAGTTCCCGAGCTCAGCGCAGCTCATCTGGGGACCGGGACCGCTCATCGCTGCCGGCAACACCGACCAGGGCTACGCGCAGAACTACTTCCGCGACGACCTGGCCGGCCACTTCGACCATGTTCACTGGGCATCGGACGTCCCGGTGTCCTCCGACGGCCAGATGGTCTCGGACGAACGAGGTGGACTGCTCAGCAACATCGGCGGCGCGATCTTCGGCGCGGTGAGCTCGGCACGCTCCCTGGCGGCGAGCGGGCTGAACAAGGCTCTCAGCGGTATCGAGAACTCGATCCCCGACTTCGGCGGCTCGATGATCGGCTCGATCCCGAAGGACTTCTTCGGAGCGATGAAGACCTCGATGCTCTCCGCGATAAGCGGCTCGAGCGGCGGCGGTGCAGGGCCGGACGCACCGTGGCTGCCGTCGGCCGGTGCCGAGCAGTGGCGACAAATGATGATCGACGCCTACAAGAACCAGGGCTACGATCCGTCGCCGGCCAAGATCGACGCATGGGTACGCCAGATCGACACCGAGTCGAGCGGCAACCCGAACATCGCGCAGCAGATCGTCGACGTCAACGGCACCGGTGAGGCAGCCGGCGTCGGTCTCGGCCAGATGATCCCGACGACTTGGCAGGCCTACCGCGACCCGGCACTGCCGGACAACCGTCGCGACCCGTGGGCCATGACGAACGCCATGGTCCGCTACGGCGAGCAGAAGTACGGCGACCAGTTGCTGTCGATGATCGGCCAGGGCCACGGCTACGACCAGGGTGGCCTCGCGAACGCGATGGGTCTGCTCCCCAAGCTCACCGTCGAGCCGGAGCGGGTTCTCTCCCCCGCGCAGACCGCGTCGTTCGAGAAGCTGATCCCGCTGCTCGAGTTCGTCATCCCGAACCTCAAGCCGCAGCCACACAACGATCCGATCCCGGTCACCATCGCCGACACCGGCACGCTCAACGGGCAGCCGCTGCAGGGTGCCACCGTCGGACCGAACGGCGAGTACATCCCGTCGCCGACCGGCGCCGGAACTCGCGGCCTGTACGACGTCGGGCCGAGGGCCACCGGCTACGAGAAGCCTGTTGCGTTCTCGACGACGCCTGCCGGAAAGACAGCGATGTCGCTGGCCGGCACGTTCGGTTTCGGCGGTCAAGCGTCGTACTTGCAGAGCAAGGAAGAACCGCTTATGCAGCTCGCCGGTGGGATCACCGGTGCCATGGCAGCCGCAGCCGGTGGACCGCAGGCCTTCGCAGCGCACGCGGCGCAAACCAGCGCGGCGGCAATGGCGAACATCGGCAAGAACTTCGCCGAGTACGCACCGTCGGCCGCTGGCGGTATCGCCGAGTCGGCGCTGTCGGCCATCGCCGGACCGCTCATCGGCACCGTCAACACCGGCATGAGCAAGAACGAAGTGACCACAGTGATCGGCGACGCAACGAACCGCGCAATGCGCCGGACGAAAATGGGAAGGAACAGGACGCGATGACGGGGCGCGACACGCCCACACCGTCTCGTGTCGCGCCGAAGCTGTCGTCAGATCCCCATAGGGTCTGGGGATGGCAATCAAAGTGACCCTTGACCCCAACTTCACCGTTGGCGACCTGTACGCGTTCGTGGACCTTCTCAGAGCCGCGAACATCGACTCCGAGGTCGTCGTCGGTCAGGTGAACATCGCTAATGACGACGAGATCCTCGACCACTACGAGATCGAGCTACCCGCGGCAACCGCGGCATCGACCCCGCGGATGCCCGACGCACCGTGGCACCTGTACCGCGAGGCACTGGACGACATCATTGCGGGCGATGGAAACGCGCAGCGGCACCTCGAAGATCTCGCCAAGCTCCGCGACGCCCTGCCCGACTGATGGCTGTCGATCCTGTATGGGCAGGCGTGGTCGGCACCGCTGTAGGTGCCGTCGCCGGTAGCGCATCGTCTCTCCTCGCGCCTCTCATCAACTGGAAGACCGAGAAAAAGCGGCTAGAGGTCGAGGTCAAGAACGCGAAGGAACTCGCGGATCACCAGCACAAGCTCGACGTCGAAAGACTGAACCAAGAGGCCGCGGCGGCTGCAATTGCCGCCAAACGCGATCTTGTGGCGAGCTGGCGGCAGGGAGTGGCGGATGCGCTACGCGATTTCTTGGATGCGACAGAGAAAGCGGACGACAGGAACTCACGAGGCTTGGGTTGGGAGTTGAAACCTGCTCCCGTTGTCGGCACACCGTGGTTCGAGACACTGCGCCCCTACCTCGACGATAAGCAGGCAGAGGTTTACAACTCCTTCATTCTGCCGAGCGAAGTCATCGTGACCGAAATGCTGGCCAAACGGTTGTCGGCCGAAGTGACACGTATCGCGAGGGACTGGAAAGTCTGACCCTGCACGCAGAACGGCCCCGCCTCAACCGGGAGATCAAGGGCGGGGCCGTTCCTCAAACATCGCGTCGCTGCAGCCGCGCTGTTGGTTGCATCGTGCCCGACGTCGCGGGCATTCGAGAAAACTTCGGACTAGCCGAACACCACCGTCGACAAACCGCCCATCGCGAACGGATCCGCGGGTTCGGGGTCCGCAGGGGGCATGGCGCTGCCGAACTTCTCGTCGAGCTGTCGGTCGAGTTCGGCGGTTCGTTCGAGGTGTTCGGCGTACCCGGTGCGGATCGCGAAAGTCAGTAGGTCGAACTCCTCGCGGCTCATGTTGACCGCGAGCGTCGACGTGAACTCGATCGACACGTCGAAGTCGTCGAACGTGACGACCGGCTCGAAGTTGGGTGCGTTCTCGGTGGTGGTGGTGTGTGCGAACATGCCTAGCCCTCTCCTGCGTGGGGATTGTCCTCAGATTCAGGAGTGTCTTATCGTCAACCTTGCATCGGCGAAGCTGGGCACTCGTATCCTTCGGCTGGCGTGTTCGGAATGAGCGAACGGGTTTCCCTATCGTCCCACGCCGAGAACGGTGCGCCGTCCCCGGCTGTCCGACTCGGGTGTTCTCGTCCCCGAGGTTCGGGCGATGAGCAGCAGAGTCTGCATCGCTACACTCGCCGCATGGCTGGCAACTGGAGCAGATTCGGCAAGGAACTGAGCAAGATCGCGATGCGCGAGGGCCCCCGACTGCTGCGTCAATTACAGAAGTCCGGAGCCCTGCAGAAGGGCAAGGACGCGATCAGCGGGACGGCCACACGCACGTCTGCTCCGACTCCTCGTCCGGGCCGGCCGGTGGCGTCGCAGACCAGGCCCACGGCGCAACGCGCCCGCACCATCGAGTACTCCCCCGACCTGGACGGCAAGGCCGACCCCGGCGAAATCGTCTGGACCTGGGTCACCTACGAGGAGGACGCCAGCCAGGGCAAGGACCGCCCGGTGTTGGTCATCGGCCGTGAGGGCAACGATCTGCTCGGCCTGATGTTGTCGAGTCAGAGCAGCCGCGACGGAGACCGTGACTGGCAGTCGATCGGGTCCGGGCCGTGGGACGCCGAAGGCCGACCGAGCTGGATTCGTCTGGATCGAGTACTCGACGTGCCCGAGGACGGCATCCGACGCGAGGGTGCGATTCTGAGCAAGCCCCAATTCGATTCCGTGGCAAACAGATTGCGCCGCGACTTCGGCTGGAACTGATGTGTGCGCGTTGTGCGCCCATGAAAGGGCGCACAACGCGCATCTGGCTCACGCCAACCGGGTGATCTCCACGACCACGTCGAGGGCCGTCGAACCGCCGCCGGAGAAGATGCCCTTGAGCGGCGGCACGTCGGCGTAGTCGCGGCCGAGTCCGACCGACACGTGCTGCTCGTTGACGGCGATGGCGTTGGTCGGGTCGTAGCCCCACCACGCACCGGTCCAGGCCTCGATCCACGCGTGGCTCTGACCCTCCACCGTCGCACCGATCGCGGCCTGTTTCTTGGGATGCAGGTAACCCGAGACGTACCGGCTGGGGATACCGATGCTGCGCAGCATCAGCAGCGTCAGGTGGGCGTAGTCCTGACAGACGCCCTTCTTTTCCGACCACGCTTCCACGGCCGAGGTGTGCACGCCGGTGGTTCCCGGCACGTAGGACATCTCCTGGTTGACCCAGTTGGAGATCTCCACCACCGATTCCTGTGGCGGTAGGCCCTTCGACAGCTTCTTCGCCACCGATGCGAGTTGCCTGTTCTTCGGCACGTATTCGGTGTTGTCGAGGACCTCGTTGAAGCGGTCGATGACCGGCTCGCTCGCGAGTTCCTCCCAGGAGGCGTTCTCGTCCGGGTAGACGAAGGGATCGGTCTCGACCACCGACGATCCGGTGACCTCCAGCTCGGTGTGCGGTGCGTGCAGATCGAACGCCGTCACCGCTGTGCCCCAGTAGTCGGTGTAGCGGTAGGAACGCGTCACCGGGTTGGTCTCGACTCGGTTCAGAATCACGTTCTGCCGATTGTCACTTCGCGGCGTCAACCGAGCCTCGTTGTACGACGACGTCACCGGTGCGTCGTACTGATAGCCCGTGGTGTGCACGACACGCATACGCCAGCTCACAGTTCACCTTCCAATTGATCTTCGAATGTTCCGGAGCCGGCATCGGTCCACGCGACCCACGGGGCGGCGTGGAAATACTGCTTGGAGATCGCATCACCGAGTTCACGGCAGGTTTCCTGCAGCGAGAGCAAGCGCTCCTGCAGATCGTCGAGAATTTCACCGGGACGGAGGAATTCGAGTTCGCTACGAGCGCGACCGAGTAGGCGCTGAGCCTCGGCGCGCGCACCGACTCGACTGTTGGGCTGATGGTCGAGCTGATCGAGCGAACGTTCCGCCTCGTTGAGTGCGTAGAACACCGATCGCGGAAAGAGCCTGTCCAACAACATGAATTCGAGAACTCGCTGCGCGTCGAGTGCGCCGCGGTAGGTGCGCAGGTAGGTGTCGTGTGCACCGGCGGAGCGAAGCACGGTGACCCACGCCGGCGACGACGGCCGGTCACCGGCTCGCGAGAGCAACAACCGAACGATCATGTCGATGCGCTCGACCGAGCGACCGAGCAGGAGGAAGCGATAGCCGTCGTCGTGACTGAGGGTGGAGTCCGCGAGACCGGCGAACATCGCGGCACGCTCCTCGATGTAGCTGAAGAACTCGGCCGGGCCGGTGCGCTTGGACGCCTTGATGCGCTCGTTCAGCCCGTTGTACGTGGTGTTCAAGCATTCCCACATCTCACTGGACGTCACTTCACGCGCGCCACGGGCGTTCTCACGGGCACTCGACAGCGAGTCCACGATCGAACCCAATCCGTCGCGGCTGAAGGCGACGACCTCGGTCAGAGACCACACGTCGAGCGAGACATCGGGCTCGTGCTTGAACCCGAGTACTCGCAACAACACTCGCGAAGTGTGGTCGGGATCGACCGTGGCGTCTTCGAGTAGCTGGTGGACGGTGACATCGAGAATGCGTGCAGTGTCGTCCGCTCTCTCCACGTACCGTCCGATCCAGTAGAGCGACTCTGCGTTGCGCGCGAGCATTTACTGTCCACCGCCGTTCGAGTCCGAGTTCGTTGCCTGCTGTTGTTGCTGCTGTTGCTGTTGCTGCTGATTCATCTGCTGGTCCATCGTCAGCTCCGGACCCTGTTCGGCCATCGGTGACTCCGGCGGAACGCTGACGATCTCCTCGCCGGCAAGTTCCTGCTCCTCCTGAGAGGTTCGGGTGGCGAGCACCCAGGTGTCCTTGCTGCCACCGCCCTGGCTGGAGTTGACCACCAGGGATCCCTCCGGCAGCGCGACCCGGGTCAGGCCGCCCGGCAACACCCAGACGTCGTCGCCGTCGTTGACGGCGAACGGCCGCAGGTCGACGTGGCGGGGTACCAATCGATCACCGATCTTGGTCGGCACCGTCGAGAGCTGCACGACGGGTTGGGCGATCCAACCACGCGGATCTGCGCGAACCTTCTTGCTGATGGTGGCGAGTTCCTTCGGCGAGGCGTCGGGTCCGAAGACGATGCCGTAGCCGCCCGAACCTTCCACCGGCTTGATGACCAGTTCGTCGATGCGGTCGAGAACTTCCTCGCACTCGTCGTCGAGCCAGCACCGGAACGTGTCGACGTTGGCCAGCAACGGCTTCTCGCCCATGTAGTAGTCGATGATCGTCGGAACATAGGTGTAGACGAGCTTGTCGTCGCCGACGCCGTTTCCGACGGCACTCGAGATGACGACGTTGCCTGCGCGGGCGGCGTTGACCAGACCTGCCACTCCGAGCACCGAGTCGGGCCGGAACTGCATGGGGTCGAGGTAGTCGTCGTCGATACGCCGGTAGATGACGTCGACCTGACGCTCGCCCTCGGTGGTGCGCATGTAGACGATGTTGTCTCGGCAGAACAGGTCTCGTCCTTCGACGAGCTCGACGCCCATCAGTCGTGCGAGCAGCGAGTGCTCGAAGTACGCCGAGTTGGCCACGCCGGGAGTGAGAACCACCACGGTCGGATCGGCCTCGTTGAGGGCGGCCGATGCGCGCAGTGCTCGCAGCAGGTGCGAGGCGTAATCGCCGACGGCGCGGACGCGATGGCTGGCGAACAGGTCGGGGAACACCCGGGCCATCGTGCGCCGGTTCTCCATGACGTAGGACACGCCAGACGGCGACCGCAAGTTGTCCTCGAGCACTCGGAAGGTGCCCTGGGCGTCACGAACCAGGTCGATGCCGGCGACGTGGATGCGCACACCGTTGGGCGGTGTGATGCCGACCGCTTCGCGGTGGAAGTGCTCGCAGGAGGTCACCAGCCGCTTCGGTACCACGCCGTCGCGCAGGATTTCCTGGTCGCCGTAGATGTCGGCCAGGAACATCTCGAGGGCTTTGACGCGCTGCTTGATGCCGCGCTCGAGTCGTGACCATTCACCTGCGGCGATGACGCGGGGAACCTGGTCGAGCGGGAACGGGCGTTCCTGGCCCGACAGGGAGAACGTGATGCCCTGGTCGATGAAGGCGCGTCCCAGCGCGTCGGATCTCGCGTCCAGGTCCACTGCGTTCGCCGGGGCGAGTGCAGTATGGATGCCCTTGTACGGAGTTCGGGTGCGCCCGTCCGCGTCGAACATCTCGTCGAAGGCGAGACTGTACTTACCGACGTCGGAGTATCCCCCGAACACCCCGTCGAGCTCGGGTTCGACGCGATCCGCTGTCTTGGTTCTGGTCGCTTTGGCCTTGGTGGCGGCATGCGTTGCCGATCGCGGACTCATTCTGGCCATGTTGCTACAGAGACAGGAGTTAGGCGCGGTAGAAGCGTTAATTTCTTGAAACGCATCGTCACCCCACTCCGGATTGGGTTCTGGCCGACCGTACTGGTATTCTCGATCTTCGGCGCAGGGCTCCAAAGCTCAGCAGCAGACTTCGGGCATTCCATCATGGATCGCCCTGACCGGAATACCGACGAAGACGACAAGGATTTTACGCGTGGCCAATATCAAGTCCCAGAAGAAGCGGATTCTCACCAACGAGCGTGCACGCCTGCGCAACCAGTCGGTGAAGTCCTCGCTTCGTACCGTCATCCGCTCGTTCCGCGAGGCACAGGCTGCGGGCGACAAGGACAAGGCTTCCGAGATTCTTCTCGATGCAGGCCGCAAGCTCGACAAGGCCGCCAGCAAGGGCGTCATCCACAAGAACCAGGCCGCCAACAAGAAGTCGGCACTGGCTCTCGCAGTCAACAAGCTCTGATCCATCACTGAGCTCGATCGAGCCCGCCGCATCCGACCAGGATGCAGCGGGCTTTTTCGTGCTCTCTGCCGACGCTACCCACCCAGTGATGCGACCTCGGCCACCGCTTTCTCCACCGCGTAGTCCGCGTCCGCTGCTTGACCTTTGACGTCTGCATTGAGCTGCGCCACCACGCGCAGCGCCTGGGCGATGGATCGACCGTTCCAGCCGCGCGCCTGACCCTGCGCCTTCTTGATCTTCCACGGCGGCATCCCCAGCTCCCCTGCCATTCGGAACGGGTCGCCGCGACCCGCCGAACCCACCAGCGCAATGGTGCGGACGGCATCGGCCAACGCGTCGGCGAGCAGCACGTGCGCCACGCCCCGGTGCATCGCCCAGCGCAGAGCCTCCAGAGCGCCGGCTCGGTCACCGATCACCGCTTTGTCCGCGACGTCGAATCCGGAGACCTCGGCCTTGCCGGAGTAGTACCGACGCACCGCGGCGAGGTCGACCTTGCCCCCGGTATCGGAGACCAACTGCGAACAGGCCGAAGCCAATTCGCGAAGTTCGTTGCCGACGGACTCGACCACCGCCTCGATCACGTCGCCGCTCACCCGGACATCGGCGGTACGGAACTCTCCGCGCACGAAGTCGATGCGTTCGGCGGGCTTGGTGAGCTTGGCGCACTCGTGCACCTGTGCGCCGCATTTCTGCAGCGCTCCGACCATCGCCTTGGCCCGGCCGCCGCCGGAGTGCATGACCACCACCACAGCACCCTCGGGCGGATCGGTAGCCGCGTCGAGTACCAGCGCTGCGGCGTCCTTGCCTGCCTCGGCGGCGGCCTCGAGCACGAGAACACGGTCCTCGGCGAACAGTGAGGGACTGAGCAGTTCGGCGAGCTCCGGAGCGCTGGCATCGCCGGTGCGCAACCGCGTCACCGGCAGGTCCTCCCCCGGTATCGCAGCACTCGCACGCACCTGAGCCACGATCGCGGCCACCGCGCGATCCATCAGAAGTTCCTCGTCGCCGAGAACCAGATGCAGAGGAGCCACACTCGAAGTCACGACCATGATCGTGCCATGCGCGGCCGACACACTCGGCATCCGCTTCGTCCGAGCACTCACCACAGAACGTGTGCCGTCCACATCGCGAGTGCCGCTATCGCCACCGCCGCGGCCAGCCAACGAAACACGGTGAAACGCAACGCCGTCAGCACCGCGACCGTCGAGAACGCCGCCAGTGCTGCACCCTCGACGCCGTCGGGGACGACGATGCCCGCGCCCGGCACCGACGCGGCCCGCTCCGCCACCGTGATCAACCACCACAGCGGAGCGGACGCCAGCTGCGCGACCAGTTCCGCCAGCGAGCCGCTGACGGCAGCGATCACCGCTGTGACGATCCCCACCACCGTGATCGGAGCGACGACAGGTGCCACCAACACATTCGCCGCCACTCCCACCACGCTGAACGTTCCGGCCATGGCCGCAACCACCGGTGCCGTCACCGCGTGCGCCGCCGCGGCTACGGCCACCATCTCCGCTGCCGCTCTGGGCCAGCCGCGCGCCCGAAGCCAATCGACCCAGATCGGCGCGACGAGCACGAGCCCTGCGGTGGCGAACACCGACAGCACGAATCCGACATCCACCGCCAATCTCGGCCACCACGCGAGCAAACCCAACACGGCTCCGCACAGCGCCGGTACCGCCTGCCGTCGTCTGCCGGTGACGAGGGCCAGCAGGCCGATCGACCCCATGATTGCGGCACGCAACACACTCGGCGACGGCCTGGCCACGATCACGAACGCAACGAGCACGACGAACGCCACCGCGACCGTCGCACGGGGCCCGATTCCGATACCCCGCAACACCAACAGAACCGCGCCGATCACGATGGAAAAATTTGCGCCGGACACAGCCGTCAAATGCGTCAGGCCTGCCGCCCGGAAGTTCTCGGCCACCGTCTCGTCCAGCCGCGAGACGTCTCCGACCACGAGCCCGGGTAACAGACCTGCACGATCCGGTGGCATCGAATTCTGCGCTACCGCTGCCAGATTCGACCGGAACGTGCCCGCGGTAGCGGAGATCGCCCCGGGCTCGGTCACTGTGACGGGCGCACCCGACGTGCGGATGACGGCCACACTCATGTCCGGTCTGATCGGCACGCCGAGCCGGCCCCGCACGGTGACCTCCTGGCCCGGCAGCAGTGCCGACCAACTCGACTCCGGGGCGATGATCGACACCCGCCCACCGACGTACAGAGCCTCACCGCCGACGTCCACGCGAGTCATCTCGGCGTTCACCATCACCATCGAGGGCCCCGCCGACAACAGCCGGCGTGGGTCCTCCTCCAACCGCACCGACGCGGTGACCCACGCTCGGTTCTCCGCCGCCGCAGCGACAGGATGTTCGGCCAACGAACTCATCTGAAGCCAGATCGCTCCCCCGAAGCACAGCGCCAGCCCGATCACCGCGGCCGCACCGAACCGACTCGAACCAGGCAAGGCGCGCCGAATCGACAACCGGTGCAGGGATACTGCGACGAGCAGCACCACCGCAACCGCCGACGCGGTAGCAGCGAGAGCAGCACCCGGGCCTCCGAGAATTCCGATCGCGGTGATCGACCAGCACACCGCAGCGGCCGGGACCAGTCGCACATCGAATGGCTGACGATCCTCGGTCTGCTCCGCACCGGTCGACGCGGTATCGGTGTTCATCCGACGTGCACCAGGTCTCGGATCTTCGCCAGTCGGCCGGGCCCGATCCCGTCCACCTCGGACAGCTGATCCACGGTTGCGAAGCGGCCGTTGGTCTCTCGCCAACCGACGATCGAAGTCGCGGTGACCGGCCCGACCCCGGGCAACGCGTCCAGCTCTGCGACGGTCGCGGCATTGAGGTCCACCGTCCCGCCGGGCGTGGAACCTCCGCCACCGACCGGTGCGCCGCTACTACCGTCTGCCGGTGTGCCGATCCCGGAAGTCGTACTGCTGACCGGTGGAGGGGCATCCGGCGGCACTGCTCCGACGACGATCTGATCACCGTCGGCGACTCGCGCGGCCATGTTCAGCGCCAGCAGGTCGGCACCCTCCACTGAGCCGCCTGCCGCAGCCAGCGCGTCGGCGACTCGCGAACCCGGTTGCAGCCGAACCAATCCGGGGCTCGTCACGAGCCCGACGACGCTCACCACGAGTTCGGCGTCGGCGCTCGGCTCTGGATCGACAACGTCGTCGGCATCAGCCGTGCCGGGCGCGACCACGGCAAGCGGCGGCGCAGGTGCCGGAGTCGGTGCGTCTCGAAGCACCGCGAATCCCGCCACCAGCACGACGAACACCCCGGCCGCCGCCATCGCCACTGCCCCCGGTTTCCCGGGGTCGACGCGGGCGGATCGCCATCGCGACGGCAGCAAGGCCGACCACGGGGTGCCTGATCGTTCCGCTTGCGGCAGCAGCCAATCCGGGTCGGTGGATCCGGCGTCGGGTCGCGGCTCCTCGGGCGCGACGCGATCGCGGTCGGAATCGTGTTGTCTGCGCACGGAGTTCAATCGCGCCACCGTGTGTGCCCGATCGTCGTTGCCGCCCATGCTCGACGACGCTAGTGCCCGCGATCGGTTCACTCCCCGGTGATTACAGGTCGCCGATTGCCCTGTGTACAACCCGGAGGCTGTGGATGAACCGAGGGCCGGGCCCGGTTATCGGCGTCCCGGAGCCACGACGACACCGACCGCGCCGGGGCCGACGTGAGCACCGAGAACGGCACCGAAGGGGTAGACGTCGATGCTGGTCGAGTGCGGAATTCGGGAGGCCAGCATCGCGGCTACGTCCTCGGCTCGCTCCGGGCACTGCATGTGGTGCACCGCGAGCGCAACCCCCGATTCGTCACCGACCTCGGTCGCGGCAGCGACGGCGGCGTCGACCAGCTTGTTCAATGCCTTGGACGAGGTCCGCGCCTTCTCCTTCAACACGAGTTTGCCGTCGCTGATGTGCAGTACCGGCTTCATGGCCAGCGCAGTGCCCAGCAACGCCGCGGCGGCACCGATTCTGCCTCCACGTCGCAGGTGGTCCAGTCGATCGACGACGATGAAGCATCGCGAGGTCGTCGACGCGGCGACGGCGTCGCGGTACACCTCGTCCAGTTCTGCTCCCCCGGCGGCAGTGGCTGCCGCAGCAAGCACCGCGAAGCCCAGTCCCATGCCCGCCGAGGCGGAATCGACGACTCGGACGGCCGAGCCCACGTGATCTGCGGCCTGGCGTGCTGCCTCCCACGTGCTCGACAGTCCCCGGGAGATGTGCAGGGCCACCACACCGGCACCTCGACTGCGTTCGAGAGCCGCGGCATAGATCTCGGTCAGCTCGCCCGGGGAAGCCCCCGCTGTGGTCACGGGCTTGCCCGAGGTGGACTGCTCGGGAATGTCGTCGACGCCTTCGCGATGGTCGATTCCGTCGACCAGCACGTGCAGTGGCACCAACGCGATGCCGCGTTCGGCGGCGAGTGTGGCCGGCAGACAGGACGAGGAGTCGGTGACGACGGCGACGGTCATGGCGATCCGGTCACCGATCCGGCGGCGACGGGTCGCAGCACCTCCAGCATCGCCTCGGCGACCGCGACATGAGCGTCCCACCCCCAGTGGATGCCGTCGGGGTTCGCGTTCTCGGACTCGATGTTCGGTCGGACGGCGTCGGCGAGGTCGACCATGGGGACGTTGTTGTCCACGCTCCATGCGCGCAGGGCGCGTACGGCGGGTTCGCGACCCGAGTGCACCTTGCCGTAAGCATCGCAGCGGTGCACCGACGGATAGGTACCGATGACCGGAAGTTCGGGGCGCACGTACGCCAGTGCCGCGCGGGTCTGTTCCAGATACTCGACGCTGAGCCGCGGCGGCAGCGCCACGGGCCAACCGAGATGCGACAGAACAGGTTGCACCGCTTGGTATCCCGCGCGAACCACGCGCCGAAGGGCAGGCGGTCGGACGTATCTGATCTGTTCCCGGAGCGCAGTCGGCAACGGCGACGGGAGTGAATCCATGCCGCCGATTCCGAGTACGACGGCACCGGCACGGGGAATGGCTGCCCACACCCGCGGATCCTGGGTCAGAGCCCACCACGCGTCCCGACTCGTCCAGCCGATGCGCGCAACCAACTCGACCGTCCAACCGAGTTCCGCTGCAACGAGATTGGGCCAGAGCCGCGGATCGTCGACGGGCAGTCCGCCCTCGGGTCCGTAGTAGCTCAGCGAGTCCGCGAGCACGAGCAGCGCGGGCTGCGCCGCCGTGTCAGAGGACGTCACTGGCCACTCGCGCCGAGGCGTTCCACACGTCCAGTCGCCAGGACGGATTCTCCCCGGGCCCGTGCGCACCGAGTTGCACCCAGCTGGTGTTCGCGAGGCCACCGAGCACCGGCCAGCGATCGGTCGGCAGATCGAGCAGCGCGGCGGTCAGTGCAGCGATCAGACCTCCGTGCGCGACGAGGACGAGCGGTCGCTCGCTGCCGTCGGCACCCCACTCGGGCACGCCTGCTGTGAGTTCACGAACCAGCGGCATGCTGCGTCGCGCGACGTCGATGCGGCTCTCCCCACCGGGCGGGGCGACGGTGGCGTCGGCGCGCCAGGCCGGTCGCGCACCGGGGGCGATGTCGTCGACCTCGGTGTGGGTGAGTCCCTGCCACTGACCGAGGTGAGTTTCGCGCAGACGCTCGTCCACCGAGACCGCGACACCGGCTGCATCTCCGAGCGCGTTCGCGGTGTCGAGAGCTCGCCGCAGATCCGAGGAGACGATCTTGATCGGCTCACGCGTCGCGAGCTCGGCGGCGGCCGTCTTCGCCTGGCTGCGGCCGAGTTCGGACAGATCGGTGTCGAGCTGACCCTGCATGCGGTCGGTGGCATTGTATTCCGTCTGACCGTGCCGAATCAGGATGAGCCGTCTGATCATTGCTCCGATTCCGGAGCCGGATGCTGTCCGAGACCGGGAACCTCGATCGTCGGGCAGTCCTTCCACAACCGCTCGAGCGCGTAGAAGTTGCGCTCTTCGTTGTGCTGGACGTGCACGACGATGTCGGAGTAGTCCAGCAGTGCCCAACGGCCCTCCCTGGTGCCCTCGCGACGGACCGGCTTGTGTCCGGCCTCACGGAGCTGATCCTCGATGTTCTCCACGATCGCGTTGACCTGACGCTCGTTCGGTGCCGAGGCGATGACGAAGCAATCGGTGATGTAGAGCTGATCGGAGACGTCGAGAATCACCACGTCGCCGGCCAGTTTGTCGTCGGCTGCGAGCGCGGCGATACGCGCCATTTCGGCGGCTTCGGCTGTTGCAGTCACTTCGGTGTACTCCCACTCGTATGGCTCGGGTTCGCGGTCATTGCGCTGGTGACCGACCCTGCCGGTTGCTTCTTCTGGGGCGCTGGTTCCGACATGGTGACGGATCCGTCGAGACGCTGAGCGCCTCGTGGTCTGTAGAGATTCCTCTTCGAGATGTATTGCACGACGCCGTCCGGTACCAGGTACCAGACGGGCCGATTCTCACCGGCTCGAAGTCGACAGTCCGTCGACGATATCGCGAGTGCAGGGATTTCCATCAATGTGAGAGTGTCCGCGGGCAACGACCGAAGGTGATTGGCGAGATGTTCGACGCCGAGCTCGAACCCGGGACGCGAGACACCGACGAACTTGGCGAGCTCGAACAACTCCTCCCAGTTCTGCCACGTGAGTATCGACTCGAGCGCATCCGCACCGGTGATGAAGTACAGCTCGGCGTTGGGATGCTGCGACCGCAGATCGCGCAGGGTGTCGACGGTGTAGGTCGACTTCTCCCGATCGACGTCCACCCGACTGACCGAGAAACGCGGATTGGACGCGGTCGCGATGACCGTCATCAGGTAGCGATCCTCTGCCGGGCTGACCGTCTTGCCTTCCTTCTGCCACGGGTTTCCGGTGGGGACGAAGATGACCTCGTCCAGACGGAACTTGTTCGCCACTTCGCTGGCCGCGACGAGGTGCCCGTGGTGAATCGGGTCGAAGGTGCCGCCCATCACGCCCAAACGGCGGACGGACTGCCTACCGGTGTCGTCGCCGGGGTCGAATTCGCGCTGCACAACCGCCGATTCTACGGCCGGGGTGCCGCCTGCCGTCACACGCCTCACACCGGCAGCAAACGCGAGACCACGGTGGCGAGCTGCTGAGCCGATCGGCACTCGTGCATCGCGATTACGTCTGAGTACACCTTGGCAGCCGAATCGCCGGAACCCCACTGCGATTTCGGTTCGGGATTGAGCCAGTACGCATGCTTGGCCACCGACACGATGTGCGCCAACGCCGGCAGCTTCGGTTCGCGGTAATTGGTGCGGGCGTCCCCGAGAATCAGCACCGAGCTGCGACTGGTGACCGCGTGCGCGTACTTCTCGTCGAATGTCGTCAGTGCATGGCCGTAGTCCGAGTGGCCGTCGTACGTCACCAGATCGGACTCGCGAACGATGCGACTCATGGCGGCTCCGAGGTCGGCTCCGGAATCGAAGAATCGCGTCACCTCGTCGGTGGAGTCGATGAACGCGAAGATGCGCACGCGCGAGAACTGCTCTCGCAGTGCATGCACCAACAGCAGAGTGAAATTACTGAATCCTGCCACCGAGCCCGAGACATCGCACAACACAACCAGTTCGGGGCGCGCTCGCCGCGGCTTGCGCTCGACCAGGTCGATCGGAATACCGCCGGTGGACATCGACTTGCGCAGCGTACGCCGCAGATCGATCGAGCCGTGCCTGCTTCGGCTGCGCCGCACCGCAAGTCGCGATGCCAACAACCGGGCGAGAGGGGTGACGTTGCGTCGCAGCGCCGCCATCTCCGTGTCCGAGGCCCGCAGGAAATCGACTTCCTCCGCGAGCTTGGGTACCCCGTAGCTCGCCACTCGCTCACGGCCCAGCTTTTCTGCCGAGCGACGCCTCGTCTCGCTCTCGATCATCTTGCGTAGGTCTGCGATGCGTTGCGCTGCAGTGCGTTTGGCAACCTCGGACTCGTAGTCGTCGGTGGGGCGATCGGGTGCGTCGTCGCTGCGCCCGAGCAATCCGTCGAGAATCTTGCGCAGCAACGTTTCCGGCGCAACGTCGCGTAGCGCCTGATATGCCGAGAACGACGGCCCGTTCGAGGACTTGTACTGTCCGAGTTCCTCGACCATCTGCGCCGCCAGCATCTGGGTCAGCTCGGCGGCCTCGGCCGAATCGTCCGAGAGCAGATCGACCAACAGCTCGCGGAGGGCATCGATGTCGACGTCGCCGGCAACGGTGCGGGGCAGCGCGGTATCGATCTGCCCCGAGTCCCTGGTGCCCGATGCCACCGGAAACCACAGGTCGAACAGGGCGTCGAACACTCCGCGATGCGTCGGACGGCGCAGCAGTGCACAGGCCAGACCCTCGCGCACGGCCTCCCGATCGAGCAGATCGAGAACCGACAGGACGCGTCCGGCATCGACCGTCTCCGACGGCCCGACCGAAATTCCACGCCGACGCAGTGCGTCGACGAAACCGACGAAGTAACCGGGAATTCCGTGTGGGGCCTGCATGTCAGTTGAGCCGGAGTTCGGCTGCCGCGCGAACCTGGTCCGACTGATGCTTGAGCACCACACCGAGTGTGGAGCGAACCGCATCGTCGTCGAGGGTGTCCATACCGAGCGCCAACAGTGTGCGTCCCCAGTCGATGGTCTCGGCCACCGAGGGCAACTTCTTGAGCTGCATCGCGCGCAGAACCCGCACGGTCTTGATCATCTGCTCGGCGATCGCCTCGGGTAGGTCGGGAACCCTGCTGGCCAGAATCCGACGCTCGAGGTCGCTGTCCGGGAAGTCCAGGTGCAGGAACAGGCACCGACGCTTGAGGGCCTCGGACAGTTCACGAGTGGCGTTCGAGGTGAGCACCACGAACGGCGTTCGCTCGGCCACGATCGTGCCGAGTTCGGGAATGGTGATCGCGAAGTCGCTCAGTACCTCGAGCAGCAGTCCTTCGATCTCGACGTCGGCCTTGTCGGTCTCGTCGATGAGCAGAACCGTGGGATCGGTCCGGCGAATGGCCTGCAGAAGCGGGCGTGCAAGCAGGAACTCCTCGGAGAACACGTCCAGCTTGGTCGAGTCCCAGTCGGCAGCGGTACCGGATTGGATGCGCAGAATCTGCTTGGCGTGGTTCCACTCGTACAGCGCGCGAGCCTCGTCGACACCCTCGTAGCACTGCAGCCGCACCAGTTCGGCCCCGGTCGTCTGCGCGACGGCACGGGCCAGCTCGGTCTTGCCGACTCCCGCCGGACCTTCGATCAGCAGCGGTTTGCCGAGGCGATCGGCGAGAAACACCGAGGTTGCGGTGGCCTTGTCGGCCAGATAGCCCGTCTCGGCCAGGCGCCTCTGGACGTCGTCCACGCTGGCGAACAGCGGGGGTGTCGTCGGTAGGGCACGATCCATGTCACAGCTCCTGATGATCGGGTCTGGCCGTTACTTCGAGGGTTGTCAGTCTCGGACGTGTCCGTCGCCCCACACGGTCCACTTGGTCGAGGTCAATTCGGGCAATCCCATGGGTCCACGCGCGTGCAGCTTCTGCGTCGAGATGCCGATCTCGGCCCCGAAGCCGAACTGCTCGCCGTCGGTGAACGCCGTGGAGGCGTTGACCATCACTGCCGCCGCGTCGACCCGCTGGGTGAACTCGCGCGCGGCACCGATGTCGGCGGCGACGATCGCCTCGGTGTGGCCGGTGCCGTATCGGTCGATGTGGTCGATCGCCTCGTCGATACCGCCCACCACCTTCAGCGCGATGTCGAGTGAGAGGTACTCCTGCGACCAGTCCTCGTCGTGCGCGGGCACGAGCCCGGGCAGATCCCCGTGCACCGTGACGCTGTGCATCTGGAAGGCCTGGAGCAAGCGCGGAACCATGGTCTCGGCGATCGCGGCATCGACCAATACTGTCTCGGCGGCGTTGCAGACGCTGACTCGCCGGGTCTTGGCGTTGAGCACGATCTTCTCGGCCGTCTCCGGATCGGCAGAGGCGTGGATGTACACGTGGCAGTTTCCGACGCCGGTCTCGATGGTCGGAACCGTGGCGTCGCGCACGACCGCTGCGATCAGGCCGGCTCCACCACGCGGAATCACCACGTCGACCAAACCGCGAGCCTGAATGAGGTGGATCACCGTGGCACGATCGGCGCTTCCCAGAAGTTGCACCGCTGCCTCGGGTAGACCGTGATCGCGCAACGCTCCCTGCAGTGCCTCGACCAACGCCGCATTGGACTGCGCCGCCGACGACGAACCGCGGAGCAGCACCGCGTTGCCGGATTTGAACGCGAGGCCGAACGCGTCGACGGTGACGTTGGGACGGGCTTCGTAGACCATCCCCACCACACCGAGCGGAACTCTCAGCTGACGAATCTCCAGCCCGTTGGGCAGCGTCGAACCGCGGATGACCTCACCGATCGGATCGGGCAACCCGGCCACCTGACGCAGTCCCGCCGCGATGCCGTCGATGCGCGACGCGGTCAGCCGCAGCCGGTCGAGCAGACCCTCGTCGGTACCGGCCGCTCGCGCGTTCTCGATGTCGACTGCGTTCGCGGCGAGTACCGACTGCGAGGCTGCGACGACGGCATCTGCCGCGGCGTGCAGCACCGCGTCCTTCTCTGCGGTCGTCAGCAGCGCGAGCGCCCGCGATGCGGAGCGCGCTCGGCGTGCTGCGGCGTGAACGTTCTCTCGCTCGTCGGCAGTGCTGGTCACCGGTTCGGCCGAGACGGAAGCTGTCATGAACTACACACTAATAGGGGCCGGGAATGAAGCTGCATCGCCGCGTCGTTGCAGCACAGCGTGAAGATCGTCGACCGACCGTCGGCGCTGCCCGAAGACCGGAGGAACCCCTCGTGAGTGTGCTGTTCGAGCCTCTGACCCTGCGCAACGTCACCTTCCCGAACCGGGTGTGGATGGCACCGATGTGCCAGTACTCGGCCGACGAGGCGGGTGACATCGTCGGTGTCGCGGGCGACTGGCACCGCACCCACCTGGTGAGCCGGGCGATCGGCGGTGCCGGTCTGATCATCACCGAAGCCGCCGCCGTGAGCCCCGAGGGGCGCATCAGCCCGTCGGACCTGGGCATCTGGAACGACACCCAGGCCGATGCATTGGCAAAAATCGTCGCCGAGATCTCGTCCTTCGGAACCGTCCCGGGCATTCAGCTGGCACACGCGGGGCGCAAGGCGTCGACCGCTGCGCCCTGGGTGGGTGGCAAGTCCCTGCCCGCCGAGGACCCCCGAAGTTGGGAAACCGTCGGCCCCAGCGAGGTTGCGTTCGGTGACTACGCGAGCCCGCGGGAGGCGACGACCGAGGACATCGCGAAGATCGTCGACGACTTCCGGACCGCCGCCCAGCGTGCGCTGAGAGCAGGATTCCAGGTGGCCGAAGTGCACGGCGCGCACGGATACCTGCTGCACCAGTTCCTCTCTCCTGCCAGCAACACCCGTACCGACTCGTACGGCGGAGATTTCGCGGGCCGCACGCGTCTGCTGATCGAGGTCGTCGACGCCGTGCGTGAGGTGTGGCCGGAAGAGCTGCCGCTGTTTGTTCGCCTGTCGGCGACGGACTGGCTCGACGAGCCCGAGAACAGTGAGCATTCAGCCGAATTGGAGGCCCCGAGCTGGACGTCGGATCAGACTGTCGCGTTGTCGCAGATACTCACCGAGCACGGGGTGGATCTGGTCGACACCTCCACCGGAGGCAACGTGCACGCCAAGATTCCGGTCGGTCCCGGCTACCAGGTTCCGTTCGCCCGACGAATCCAGAACGAGACCACGATGCCCGCAGCCGCAGTCGGCATGATCACCGAACCCAAGCAGGCCGAGGACATCGTCTCGCTGGGCGAGGCAACGGCTGTACTGCTCGCACGCGAACTACTGCGTGATCCGTACTGGCCGCGGCGCGCCGCCCGCAAACTCGGCGTCGAGATGCTCCCGGCCGTGGCACCGCAGTACGAGCGGGCCTACTGAGGGCTCACACCACGAACCCGAGCTTCTTGTCCACGACGTTGCGCAGCGGTTCGCCTCGAAAATGCCGAAGTGCGTTGTCAACGAACAACTCCGCGAGCCGCTGCTTCCACCCCGAGGCATCCCCGCTCATGTGCGGGGTGACGATGACGTTCTCGGCCGTCCACAACGGGTGGTCGGCCGAGAGCGGCTCGGTGTCGAACACATCGAGTGCGGCCCCCGCGATGTGCCCGGTGGCAAGGTGTGCCAGCAGTGCATCGGTATCGAGCAACTCCCCACGGCCGACGTTGATCACCCGGGATCCGGGCGTCATCGCGGCCAACACCGCGTCGTCGACAAGTCCCCTCGTCTGTTCGGTGAGTGGCGCGACGAGCACCAGATAGTCGGCTCGGGCTGCCACGGAACCCAAATCGTCGCTGGCGTACACGGTTCCGAAATCGCGATCACCCTCTCGCTGTGTTCGCCCCACGCCCGAGACCGACATCCCCACTGCAGTGAGCAGGGTGGCGATGGCCCGACCGATCGCTCCTGTTCCCACGATCATCGCGTGGGCACCGTCGATTCGTTCGGTCTCGCGATGCTGCCAGACCTTCGATTGCTGCAGTGCGCGAGAACGTTCGGAGTCCTTGGCGAACGCGAGGATCTGCGCCAGCACGAACTCCGCGATCGGTCGATCGAACACGCCCCGCGAATTGGTCACGATCACATCGGAATCGACCAACTCGTCGAACATCAACGAGTCGACGCCTGCCGCGGCGATGTGTATCCATTTCAGCGAGCCGCAGCGGGGCCACGCGGATCGGACTGCGGGAGAGAAGAAGTCCCACAGCAGCAGCGCGTCGGCCCCGTCGACCGCATCACCGAGGGTGTCGCCGGTGGCGTACCGGACGTCGGCGACCTCCTCGACGGAGTCGAGACCGTCGGGAAGGTCGCCGGCGTGCAGAACGACGAGAACAGGTGCCACTACTTCTTCTTGTATCCGACGAGTTCGACGCCGGACGCGGCCACCTCGTCGTCGTTGTCACCGGGGCACTGGGTTCCGCGCAACGAGCGGCCGGCGGTTTCCGGCATCAGCAGAATCGGCACGAAGGCGATGGCAGCCGCGATCATCATGTACCAACCCGGAACCAGGTTCGATCCGGTTCGGTCGATCAGGAACGTCAGGATCAGCGGAGCCGTACCGCCGAAGAGCGCCGTCGAGACGTTGTACCCGATAGCGAACGCCCCGTAACGCACCTGAGTCGGGAACAGTGCGGGCAGGGTCGACGACACGCAGGAGCACATGATCACCAGCAACACTCCGAGACCGAGCAGGCCGACGCTCTGGCCGATCAGTCCGGTGTTGATGATCAGCAGGAACAGCGGAACGCTGAATACGAAGTACCCGATGCAGGCCGCCAGCAGCAACGGCTTTCGGCCGACTCGGTCGGACAGCGCACCGATGGGGTTGATGATCGCCATCATGATGATCATGATCGCCACGAGGGTGAAGTTGGACTGAGTCGTGCTGTGCCCCAACGTGTCGCTGAGATACGAGGGCAAGAACGTCAGCACCGTGTAGTAAGCGATGTTGAGCAGCAGCACGAATCCCATCAGGATCAGGATCCGCTGCCAGTACGTCATCGTGGTCTTGAGCGACGCCATGGCCCCACCTGCGCCTTCCTCGACCGTACCGCCGTCTTCCTTGGCCTCGGCGAACACGGGAGAATCCTCGAGCCGGGTCCGCAACCACAGTGCGACGATGCCGAGCGGCAGAGTCACCAGGAACGGGATTCGCCAGCCCCACGCCTCCATCGTCTCGTCGCCGAGCGCGACGTTGAGCAGGGTGCACAGGGTGGCACCGCCCACGGTTCCTGCGAGAGTGCCGAATTCGAGGAACGATCCGAAGAATCCGCGGCGCTTGTCCGGCGCGTATTCGGCCATGAACACAGCTGCGCCGCCGTATTCACCACCGGTGGAGAAGCCCTGCACCAAACGGCAGACGAGCAGCAGAAGCGGTGCGGCGATGCCGATGGTGTCGAACGTCGGCAGCACGCCGATGGTCGCCGTGGCCAACGTCATCATCGAGACGGTCAGAACCAAGACCTTCTGGCGGCCGATGCGGTCTCCGAGTGGGCCGAGCACGATGCCGCCGATGGGGCGAATGATGAACGACGCGGCCAGCACGGCGAACGTGGAGAGCAGGCTTGCTCCCCCGTCCTCGGACGGGAAGAAGTTGGCGGCGATGTACACGGCCAGGTAGCCGTACACCGCGTAGTCGAACCACTCGACGGCGTTACCGAGCGCGGATCCGCCGATGGCGCGATGGAGAACCTTGGTCTCGTCCGGGCTCAGAGTGTCGGTGCTCGGGGGATGTCCGGTCGGCGATGCTGCCGACCCTGATTTTTCGGTCACGGTCGAAATACCTCTCGCTTTTGTGGTCAAAGTGGAGCGTCGGTGTGGTACTTCGCAGCGTTCGACATTACGACGATGCGGAACATACGGTTCGGCCCACCCCCTCATGCAACGCTAAAGCGCTGGTAGCGCAGCAATTCTGGTGGCGATCAACGCGTACGCCCTTGCGCTGTCGGTCAATTGCTGCACGGCGACGGACTCGTCCGGCCGATGTGCTTGGCTTTCGATCTCCCCCGGACCGAGCACGACGGTCTTGATACCCATCTGCTGTGCCACGAAACCACCATCGCACGATGCGGTCCAGATGTCAGTCGAACGTGCAGATCCGGTGTCGAGGACCGATTGCACTGCGGTGGTGACCAATCCATCGTTCACGCTGGTCAGAAAGCCCGGCATCTCCATCGCGATTTCGATGCGAACGTCGATGTCGCCGCCGGTCACCCCGGCCGATTCGATGCGCGATCGCAGGTCGCCGACGACACCGGCAGCGCTCTCTCCCGGTACCAGACGGCGGTCGACGGTGAGCACGCAGCGATCGGCGACCATCGATGTGCCGGTGCCTCCCGTTATCGTCCCCACGTTCCACGTGGCCGGACCCAGATCGGTGTCGGGGTTGGCATCCAGCTCGGCCTGGGAGCCCTCGATGATCCCGATGATGCGCGCTGCCGCGGAAATTGCGTTGGCCCCGTTGCGCGGCTGCCCCGCATGCGCGGAACGGCCACGCACCTCGATCTCCAGGTTCGCCGCCCCTCGACATCCGACGATGGTGACCAGGTCCGTCGGCTCTGCCACCACGCAGCAGCTGTAGTTCCGGTGCGGAAGCGCGGCGACGAATGCTCGGATACCGAGACCGGTGTCCTCCTCGTCGACCAGACACGCCAAGGTCATCGGATACTCGTCCGCGAGACCGGCGCGATGCACTGCGGTCATCGCCGCGACCACCGCTGCCAGGCCGCCTTTCATGTCGCAGGCCCCGCGGCCGACAATTCGGCCGTCTCGAACGACCGCGGAGAACGGATCGGTGGTCCAGCCCGTACCCGCCGGAACCACGTCCGAGTGGCCGACGAACAGCACTCCCGGCCGCTCGTCGGATCCGATGGACACGATGACGTTGGGTCGCCCCGGAGCCACCTCGACGGTCCGAACGTCGAATCCCAGTGCGCGACAGTGCTCGGCGAGCACCTTCGCAGTCTTCTCCTCGGTATCGCCGGGGTTCTCGCCACCGGCATCGATCAATGCCGCAGTCAGAGAGACGATCTCGTGCTCGTCGATCGAACGGAGAAGAGCGCCTTCGGAAGTCGAAACGGTCATCGGGTGGGATCGGAGGCGAGCAGGTGCTTCGACTTGTCCACCGCTGCCGCCAGCCGTCTGATTCCCTCGTCGATGCGTTCGGGCGTCGACGAGGCGAAGCACAGCCGCAGCGAATCGTGGAATTTCCCACCCACCGACAACGCCGGCCCGGGTATGTAGGCCACACCCTCTGCCAGTGCGGTCTCGAACAGGTCCTGCGTCGAGAAGTCGACGTCGTTGCCGCGCAACGTCGCCCAGAGAAAGAACCCACCCTCGGGATCCGTCGTGGACATCGACTCGCCGAAGTACTTGTCGATGCTGTTCTGCATCGCGACCTTGCGGGGCAGGTACACCGAGGCCAACGATCGAAGATGCTCGTCGAGCAGGCCGCGCCGGATGTACTCGGCCACCATCCGCTGACCGGGCAGGTTGGTGCACGTGTCCATGGCCTGCTTGGCGTTGACGATCAACTGCCGTGCCTCCGGGGCGGCGTCCACCCACCCCACGCGCAGGCCTGGGGCGATCATCTTGGAGAAGGTCCGCACCGAGAAGATCAACGGGTCGTTGGGACTGAGCGTGCCGAAACTGGGAATCGGATCACCCGAGAAGCGGAGCAGGCCGTACGGATCGTCGTCGAGAATCACCGATCCCCACCGGTGCGCCAGCTCGATGAGGAGCTCACGCCGCTCGAGCGACAGGGTGACGCCGGACGGGTTCTGGAAGTTGGGGATCACGTAGATCATCTTCGGCACCCGACCCGCGCGCTCGACGAGCTCGGGCAACGCCTCGACGATGAGGCCGTCACTGTCCATCGGGGCCTCGAGAATGTCGCCTCCGTAGCTGAGCACGGTGGCGGTTCCGTTGGTGTACGTGGGACTTTCGACGATCACCAGGTCGCCCGGATCGACGAACAGCTTGCACGCGATGTCGAGCCCCTGCATTCCGCCGGAGGTGATCACCACACGCTCCTCGGACGTGGGTTCGCCGACGGAATCGAGGTACGAGAGCAACGCGTCGAGCAAGCCGGGATCGCCTTCGGTGGCACCGTAGTCGAACGCGTCGGCAGTCAGTACGCTGCCGGCGATCTCGGTGAACGCAGCGGCCGGAACGGTCTCGGCTGCAGGAGATCCCATGGCGAATCTGACGATGTCGTGCTTCTGTGCGGCGAGGAGCGATGTCGAGGAATCGATCACCGATCCCACCAGTTTGTCGGTCCGCAGGGCCCAGGGAATGGCAGGAGTGGAGCCTGCGGAACGACCGGTTGGGGCAGGAGTGGAGCCTGCGGAACGACCCTTCGTGGCAGGAGTGGAGCCTGCGGAACGACCCTTCGTTGATGCGGTCATGCTCACTCCTTCGTCAGTAGTTCTCGGGGGTATGCGGTGAAGGTTTCGAGGCCGGTTTCGGTGACGCGAACGGCCTCGGATACCTCGTATCCGTAGTCGTCCATCCACATTCCGCCGATGATGTGGAAGGTCATGTTTTCTGCGAGCACCGTGTCGTCGTCGGTGCGTAGGCTCACGGTGCGCTCACCCCAGTCGGGTGCGTAGGCGATGCCGATCGAGTAGCCGATGCGCGACGGTTTGTGCAGTCCGTGCTTGGCCAGGCTCGTGTTCCATACCTGTGCCAGTTCGGTCGCGGTGACGCCTGCCTGCACGGTCGCGAGCACGTCGTTCAATGCTTCTCCGGTGGACTTGGCGAGGTAATCCATACGCGGACTGGGCTTTCCGAGCACGATCGTGCGCGCCATGGGGATGTGGTAGCGCCGAAACACTCCGGCCAGTTCGACGACGGTGGTCTCGCCCCGCACGAAGGGTTGATGCGACCAGGTCAGATGTGGGGTGTCGGCTCCGGCACCGGTGGGCAGCATCGGGACGATGGCCGGATGGTCGCCGCCGAACTCCTCGGTGCCGCGTACTTGTGCGTTCATGATGGCCGCGGCCGCGTCGCACTGCCGTTCACCGACCGAGATCGATTGGTATGCAGCGAACATCGCCGATTCGCAGACTTTCGCAGCGCCGCGCATCAGGGCGATCTCCGCGGGCGATTTGACCACGCGCACCCAGTTGATGAGCTCGTAGGAGTCGGTGAAGCGATATTCGGGCAGCGACTTCACCAGTGCCTCGAAAGCCTTGGGACTGAAGTAGTACGAGTCCATCTCCAGCCCCACCTGGCCGTGCTCGAAGTTGTTCACCAACCCCAGTTCGCGCAGTTTCGCGGCAACCCAGACGAACGGGTGCGTGTCCTTGCGCTGCACGAACGTTTCGGGATAGCCGAACGTCCGATCCTGCGGCAGCCACGACGTGCGGAACGCGCCGTTGGCGTCCATCTCGCGGGCGAAGAAGTACATCTCTCCCTCGAGGGGCACGTACAGCATCTGCGGGGTGTAGAACGAGAGCGCGTTGTATCCGAGCAGGTAGTAGAGGTTCGCTGGATCGGTGACGATGAGCGCGGTGAGGTTCTGCGCTGCCATCCGCTCGCGGACGGCAGCGAGCCGGAAGGCGTACTCCTCGTCGGTGAACGTGATCGGCGTGCTGTTCGGAACATCGGGGTACCGAGCGAGGCCGGGAGCGGCCCGTCCTGTGGTCTCGTCGGGTCCGAGTGCGGTGACGTAGGCGGCGTCGGGTGAGTCGTTCACGGGCACCCCCTTCAATGAGGTCGGTTTAGTAGATTGTTGACAATCAGGCTAGGCGCTGTCGTGAGAGGTTCGCAAGACTTCGGATGTAAATGCTGTGTTGCCGGACCGGCGACTATCCAGGAGTGGCCAGTGCCGAGTGTTCGGCCTGCTCTTCGACCATGGCACGGGTCAGGTCGTGGATGGCGGTGTCCATGTGCTCGTGCACGCCCTTTTCCAGTGCGTCCCAATCCGATCCGAGCAACAGGTCGACGATCAGCTGGTGTTCCTCCACCAACGCCTCCGGCCGGTAGTACGCAGTTTCGAGGTTGGCCATGCAGATACGTGCCTCCGCCGCGAGCGTGGCGTACATGCGCGACATTCGGCTGTTGCGCGTCGCCGCGACCAGTGCGGTGTGAAACGCCAGATCCCGTTCGGCAAGACCTCGCCAATCCGCCCGATCGATGAACGGCTGCATCTGCATCACGATGGCCGAGAGCTCGTCGGCAGCCGACACCAGGCGCGCACGGTCCCCGTGCACCAGAGTCCACGCGGCACCGACCTCGATGGCCGCGCGGGATTCGTAGATCTCGGTGACATCCTCACTGCTCAGCTCGACGACGAACACGCCGCGATTTCGGTAGCTGACGAGCAGCCCCTCCTGATTGAGGCGCTGCAGCGCCTCCCGCACCGGTCCCCGCGAGATCTCGAGTTCCGCGGCGACGTTGGCCTCGTTGATCTGCTCCCCGGGGGCGTAGGACCCGTCGATGATGCGGTCGCGAATCTGGTCGGCAATGACCATCGACGTGTTGCGTGCGTCGATGGGCGTCAATCGTCTCGAACTGGGCATGATCGAAAACCTCTCTCAGCCTCGGGGAATGGCGAAGTATTTGTACTCCAGAAACTCGTCTATTCCGACTTTTCCGCCCTCACGGCCGAGTCCGGACTGTTTGACGCCACCGAACGGCGCAGCCGGATTGGACACCAGACCCGTGTTGAGGCCGACCATTCCCACCTCGAGGCGCTCCCCCATCCGCAGAGCCCGGTCGATGTCCTGGGTGAAGACATATCCGACGAGTCCCCATTCGGTGTCGTTCGCGAGGGCGATCACCTCGTCCTCGGTGTCGAACGGGACGATTGCGGCCACCGGTCCGAAGATTTCCTGGGACATCAGATCCGACGCCGCATCGACATCGGTGAGGACCGTCGGCGGGTAGAAGTAGCCGGGTCCGTTCGGAGCCGCTCCCCCGACGATCGCACGTGCGCCACGCCCGAGGGCGTCGTCGACGAGTGTCTGCACCTTGGCGCGGCCCGCCTCGTCGATCAGCGGACCCACCTCGGTTCCGTGCGCACTACCGGCCCCCACCGACAGCGCACCCATGCGCTCGGCGAGCTTGTCCGCGAACTGCGCTGTGACACTGCGATGTACGAAGAACCGGTTGGCGGCGGTGCACGCCTCACCCATGTTGCGCATCTTGGCGACCATCGCACCGTCCACGGCGCGGGCGAGGTCGGCGTCGTCCATGACGATGAAGGGTGCGTTGCCGCCGAGCTCCATCGAGGTGCGCATCACCGTCGACGCAGCTTGCTCGAGCAGAATCTTGCCCACCGCAGTCGATCCGGTGAAGCTGATCTTGCGGGCCGCACCGCTGCTCATCCACGAGCCCACGACACCCGACGCGTCGGTGGTGGTCACGACGTTGACCACTCCCGCCGGAACACCCGCGTCGTGCAGGATTTCCGCCAGGGCCAGTGCGGTCAGCGGCGTCTGCTCGGCGGGCTTGAACACCACGGTGCATCCCGCAGCCAACGCCGGTCCGATCTTACGAGTTCCCATGGCCAACGGGAAGTTCCACGGAGTGACGAGAATGCACGGACCCACCGGTGCCCGGGTGACCACGATGCGGTTCTTGCCGTCTCCGGTGAGGGTGTGATCGCCCGAGATGCGCACCGCTTCCTCGGAGAACCAGCGAAAGAACTCGGCACCGTACGCCACCTCACCACGAGCGTCGGCCAGTGGCTTTCCCATTTCCGCGGTGATGATCTCAGCGAGCTCCTCTTGCCGCGCCATGATCAATTCGTATGCTCTGCGCAGGATTTCGCTGCGTGCCCGCGGCGCAGTCGCGGCCCAGTCGGCGGCGGCATCGACCGCTGCGGCCATGGCGTTGTCGGCATCGACGATGCCGCCGTCGGCGACCCTGGCGATGACCTCGCCGCTGGCAGGATCGACGACATCGAAGCGGGCATCGGATGCCGCGGCAGTCCACGCGCCTCCGACGAACAGTTCGGTCGGAGCAGTGATCTCCGGACGCGTGAGGCTGGTCGAGCTGGCGGTCATGGCCGCGGTCCTTTCGTCGAACGTGGATCGAGTACTTGCGCCAGGTGTACGGACGCATCGCTGGTCAGGTCACCGGTGAGTTGCCGCACCTGCATGTGGCAGGAGAATCCGTCGGTCAGAATCGGGTTATCGGGCTCGGCGGCGCGAACCGCCGGGGCGAGGGCCTGCTCGGCCACGGCCATGCTGAGCTCGTAGTGCCGAGACTCGAAGCCGAAGTTTCCTGCGACCCCGCAGCATCCGGTGGCCTCGCGCACCGCCTCGATACCGACGGCGGCCAACGCCGTGCGCTGGGTGGCGTTGCCGAACACCGCGTATTCGTGGCAATGGGTCTGCACCGTCACCGATTCGGGAACCTCGGCCGAGGGCACCCACCCGGCAGCGGCCTGGTCGATCACCGCGCCGGCGAAACTCTGCACCCGCGCCGCGACCCGTCTCGCGGCCGCGGTGGGAACCAGCTCCGGCATGTCCTTGCGGAACGCCGCGGCGCAGCTCGGTTCGGTGACGACGATGGGTCGGTCGGTGCCGTCGTCCAGTGCAGCAACGGCTTTCGTGAGGTGCTTGCGGGCGGCCTTCAGCTGGCCAGTCGAAATCCAGGTCAGGCCACAGCACACGTCGGTCCGGCATTCGGTGCTGCGGCCGGAATCCTCGAGCACGCGCTGCGCTGCGCCCGCGACCTCGGGCCGAAAACCCCGGGTGAACGTGTCGACCACCAACACCACGTCGGCGGCGCGGCCTCCACCGATCCGTATCTCGTCAGCAAGTTCCTTCGCCGACGCGAAGCGCGGCAACGGCCGCTCGGTGGTGAGCCCACCGAGTCGAGCGGCCAGCGCCGCGATGCGCGGGGTGAGCAGACGGTTGAGCAGCGGTGCCGTTCGCTGTGTCACCTTCAGCCAGCGAGGCAACCAGCCCAGCGAATAGTGCGAGAGCGGCCGCAGTCGCCCCGCATAGTGATGATCGAGGAACTCGGACTTGTACGTCGCCATGTCCACGCCGACCGGACAATCGGACGAACAGGCCTTGCAGGACAGACACAGGTCGAGCGATTCGGCTACGTCCTTCGATGCCCATCCGTCGGCTACGGTCGGCGAACTGCGCACCATCTCCTGCAGCACTCGGGCCCGGCCGCGCGTCGAATCCTTCTCGTCGCCGGTCGCCCGGAAACTGGGGCACATGACGCCGCCCGACGTCGTACGACACTTGCCGACACCGACACACGACTGAGTGGCGTGGACGAACGGATCCAGATCTGCCCGCGTTCCGATCTGGTGCAGATCGAAGGTCGTCTTCCATTCCCGCAGCGGGATGCCCTGCAACATGAGGTTGTCCATCATCGGTTCCGGATCGGTGATCGAACCCGGGTTGAGAATCCCGCGGGGATCCCAGATGCGCTTGAACCGCGCGAAGGCGTCGAGCATGCGCGGTGAGTACATCACCGGGAGCAGTTCCGACCGGGCCCTGCCGTCACCGTGCTCGCCCGACAGGCTGCCCCCGTGCTTGACCACCACCCGCGCGGCAGCGCGCAGGAAGTCGTACATCACCCGTCGTCCGGCGTCGGTGCGCTGATCGAACGTGATGCGCACGTGCATGCAGCCCGCACCGAAGTGTCCGTACATCACGCCGGTCAGATCGTGTTCGGCCAGAAGCGAATTCAGGTCGGCGAGGTAGGCGGACAGGTTCTCGGGTGCGACGGCGGCGTCCTCCCAGCCACCCCAGGACTCGACTCCGCTGGCGAGTCGAGTCGCCAGACCTGCGCCGTCCTCACGTACTCGCCACAGCGCTGTTCGATCGGCCGGGTCGGTGACGATGCGGCCTTCCTTCACGCGGCCGAGACGACCGAGCGCCTCGAGCAGACGGGCCGCTTTGTCCTCGACCTCGGCCGCATCGGCCCCGTCGAGGTCGACGTAGAGCCACGCGTTTCCCGCAGGCAGACCGCGGATGGAATCCGGTCCGCGCCGATACTCCATCGTCTGGGCGATGTTGTCGTCGATGCCCTCCACCGCGGCAGGCGAGAACTCGAGAATGGCCGTCACGTCGGCGGCAGCAGCCACCACGTTCTCGTATCCGAGGCAGAGCAACAACGCCGCCGGAGGCACGGGAACGACGGCGACGGTGACCGAAACGATCACCGCGCACGTGCCCTCGCTCCCGACGAGTGCACGAGCAACGTCGAATCCGTTCTCGGGCAGTAGATGCGAGAGGTGAAATCCGGACACCTGTCGCGGTATGCGGCCCAACTCGACCCTGAAGAGCGCGAGGTTGTCGGCCGCGAGCGACTGCAACTCGCGCGAGATACGTTCGGCTGCATCGGTTGCCGCCGCATCCTCCGAATGCACTGCCTCCACACCGCTACGGGTCACTCGAAGTAGGTGCCCGTCGGCGGTGACCACGTCCATGGCCACCGTGTGGTCGGCTGTTCGTCCGTAGCGCACCGAGTGATTGCCGCACGCGTCGTTGCCGACTGCCCCGCCCACCGTCGCGCGTGTCTTGCTGGACGGGTCGGGTGCGAAGGTGAACGCCCCCGAGGTACGCGCCACCAGTTCACGCTGCAACTCCGAGATCACGATTCCCGGCTCCACCACCGCGGTCCGCGCGTCGGTGTCCACCGAGATCACGCGATTCATGTGGCGGGAGAAGTCGATCACGATTCCGCGGCCGATCGCGTTGCCAGCCATGGACGTTCCGCCGCCGCGGCCGATCACTGCGACACCCGCGGCCCCGCACAGCATCATCACGGAGGCAACCTCGTCGGCGCTACGGGGGAAGACCACAGCCGCAGGCGGAATTCGGTAGTTCGAGGCGTCGTAGGAGTACTCGGCGAGCCGTCGAGACGAATCGTCGATCTCGATACCCATCTCCAGCACTCGCTGCACGAGTGCCGGCACCGGGGACCGCACCGGAGCAGACGTCACAGTACGTTCTTCAGCGTGCGCGACAACGCGTCCAGGCCCTGCCGCATCTCGTCGTCGCTCACGATCAGCGCCGGGATGATCCGGACCACGTTGCCGAGCGCGCCGCAGGTCAGCAGCAACAACCCCTCGTCGATCGCACCCTGCTGCACGCGCAGGGCGGCCGCAGCATCGGGATTGCCTGCGCTGTCGACGAATTCGAGTGCCTGCATCAGGCCGAGTCCACGTGCATCACCGATGGCGGAGTGCTCGGACTTCAGTGCCAACAGGCCGTCGAGCAGAACTCGGCCCTGCGCGGCAGCGTTGTCGACCAGACCTTCCTCACGCACGACGTCGAGCGTGGCGACACCCGCGGCAGCGGCGACGGCATTGCCGCCGTACGTGCCGCCCTGCGACCCGGGCCACGCCTTGCCCATCAACTCCGTCGACGCCGCGATGGCCGAGATCGGGAATCCACTGGCCAGACCTTTCGCGGTGATGACGATGTCGGGCGTGATGGTCGAATGTTGGTGGCCCCAGAACTTTCCGGTGCGCCCGACTCCTGCTTGGACCTCGTCGACGATGAGGACGATCCCGTGGGTGTCCGCCCGTTCGCGAAGTCCCTCGAGAAACTCGGGAGGCGTGGGCAGGTAACCGCCGTCACCGAGTACCGGTTCGATGATGAACGCAGCGGTGTCTGCGGGGCTGGACATCGTCATCAGCAGGTAGTCGAGTTCCTTGAGCGCAAAGGCGACCGCGGTGTCCATGTCCCAGCCGTACCGGAAGGCGTAGGGGAACGGTGCTATGTGCACTCCGCCCATGATCGGTGAGAATCCGGAACGGAACTTGGTGCCCGCGGTGGTCAACGACGCGGCCGCTACCGTGCGTCCGTGGAACCCCCCGTGAAAGGCGATGATGTTGGGCCGTCCGGTTGCCATGCGCGCCAACCGAATCGATGCCTCGACGGCCTCGGACCCGGAGTTCGCGTAGAACACGCTGTCCAGCCCCGCGGGCAACACCTCGCCGAGCTTGTCGGTCAGCGCCAGAAGCGGCTGATGCATGACGGTCGTGTACTGCGCGTGGATGATCTTGCCCACCTGCTCGCGCGCGGCCTCGACCACGCGGGGATGGCAGTGCCCGGTACTGGTGACGCCGATACCGGTGGTGAAGTCGATGTACTTGCGCCCGTCCGTGCCAATGATCCAGCTGCCCTTTCCGTGATCGACGACGATCGGGGTCGCCTGCTTGAGTGCCGGGCTGAGGTGGGTGCGAGTCGACGCTGTCATGCGTGCCATCGTCACTCACCGAATTCAGATTGTCAACAATCTGCAATTGGCAGTTCGGGGTCAGGGCCGACTGCCGGAGCGATACAGTTCGTCGGTGTCCGCTTCGAACCCCCGCATCGTCGTTCTCGGCAGCATCAACATGGATCTGATCACCCGGACCCCCTCCCTGCCCGACCCCGGCGAAACAGTGCTGGGCACATCGTTCACCACCTCACCGGGCGGCAAAGGCTCCAACCAGGCCATCGCCGCCGCCAAGGCCGGCGTTCCGGTGTCGTTCATCGGAGCGGTCGGAGACGACGAATTCGGTGAGACACTGCGCCGAACACTGTCCAGCGCGGGCGTGGACGACCGAGCGCTGCGTACGGCACCGGGTTCGAGCGGAATTGCCGCCATTTCCGTCGATGATTACGCCGAGAACAGCATCGTCGTCGTCCCCGGGGCGAACGAACACGTTCGGGACCTCACCGACAACGACCTCGCCGTCATCTCCGACGCCGCTATCCTGTTGTGTCAGTTGGAAATTCCGCTCGATACCGTGGTGACTGCATTCGAGTACGCCCGCTCTCGCGGCGTGGTGACGATACTGAACCCGTCACCGGTTCAGGATCTACCCGACGCCCTGGTGGCGGCCACCGACGTGCTCGTGGTCAACGAAGCCGAGGAAGCCCGTCTCGGAAACCGAGTGAACGAAGTGGCGCACGTGATCACCACACTCGGTGCCAGAGGCGCTCGATACCGCGGCTCGGAATCGTTCGAGGTCGCCGCTCCGCGCGTCGACGCCGTCGATACCACCGGGGCCGGGGACGCATTTGCCGGAGCACTGGCCGCGTCCTGGTTCGACGGCCCACGTAAGGCCGTCCAATGGGCCTGCGCTGCGGGATCTTTCGCCGCGACTAGACCGGGTGCGAGTACGTCCTCCGGTACTCGCGAGGACATCGACGCACTCCGAGATACGGCCGCAGGATGAATGCCCCCGACCTCGAGGAGCTCCAACTTCTACGTCGCGCGCGAGACCGGATGGATCGCGAATTCGCCGAGCCACTCGACGTCCCCACGCTGGCCCGCACGGCACTGATGTCCACCGCGCACTTCGGTCGCCGCTTCCGCGAGGCCTACGGCGAGACGCCCTACGCACATCTGATGACTCGACGGATCGAACGCGCCAAGGCCTTGCTGCGCCGCGGCGATGTGACCGTGACCGAGGCGTGCTTCGCGGTGGGCTGTACCAGTCTCGGATCGTTCAGTTCGCGGTTCACCGAGATCGTCGGCGAGACGCCGAGCGCATACCGCGCCCGCGACCACCGCGACAGCCGGGCGGTGCCGACGTGCACGGCCATGATTCTGGGTCGGCCGATGCGCGGCACCGTGGCTGCCACCAAATCGAGCAGAATCGAAGAAGCATCGAGGGTCGGGGCGTCCTAGCATTTCCCCATGTCACTTTCACTGAGCCACGTACACGTCTATACCGACGACCCCGATGCCTCGTTGGCGTTCTATCGCGACGCTCTGGGACTCGAGGTCAAGAGCGAGGTCGCCAACGACGGCTACCGCTGGATCACTCTGTCCACCGACGACCAACCCGAGATCGAGATCGTACTGTCGCAGCCCCACGCGGGCCGGTCGCAGGAACTCGGCGATCAGATCGCGGCCCTGCTCGCCAAGGGCGAGCTTCCGGGCCTGCTGTTTCGTGCCGACGACCTCGACGCGGCCTTCGAGAGAATTCGCGCGGCGGGCACCGCCGAGATTCTGCAGGAGCCGACGAGTCAGCCGTGGGGTGCGCGCGACGCGGCATTCCGTGACCCCGCCGGCAACATGGTGCGCGTCAGCCAGGCATGAATTCGTCCTCGCGTCGACCGTCCTACATCGACGACGCGAGCGCCAGGCCGCCTGCGCACGCGAGCACGGACGCGAGCACGGTGACTGTCACGTTGACGGCGGCATCGCGTCGACGCCCCTGCTGTAGCAACCGCACCGTCTCGACACTCGCCGTGCTGAACGTGGTGTACCCGCCGCAGAACCCGGTACCGATGACGGCTTGAACGTCGGTGGAGCCGGCTCGGAACATCACCCATCCGGCCAGCACACCCAGCAGAAACGATCCGGACACGTTGATGCCGACCGTCGCCCAGGGAAAGCTCGTCCGCGCCGCGAGAGAAGACTTCACTTCAGCGTCGACGACGAAGCGAAAGACTGCCCCCAACCCGCCGCCCGCCGCGATCCACAGCGCGATCATCGAATCACCCTGCCTGCCAACACGATTCCAGCCCAGGCTGCAAGTATTCCGAGAATCACGCTGACCACTGCGTACGCCAATGCCAGCCCGGTGAACCCACCTCGAATCCCGTCCACCGTCTCGAGGGCGAAGGTGCTGTACGTGGTGAACGCACCGCAGAAACCGGTACCGAGCAGCAGCCGTAACCTGCGCCGAACTCCTGCGTCGGGCCCGCCGCGAACCAGCGACTCGAGCAGAAGTCCGAGCACGAACGCACCGGCGATGTTGATCCCGAAGGTGGCCGTCGGCCATTGCGACGCCGAATGCGGAAGCTGCTCCTCGATCACGTAGCGGACAGCCGTGCCCGCCGCACCGCCGACGAACACCACGGCCAGTGCCCAGAGGTGACGGTGAACGGGGCCCTGGTCGGCCGGCATCGAATCGGAATCGGGATCGATCACCGCTGGTCCTCTCGGGCTGCACGGTCCGACCGTTTCCGACCGGCCCGCGTTGGATGTCGGTTGCTTGCTGCACGATGGAGCCTATGACAACGACCACGGAGCCCACGACCGGGAACTTGCGCGCGAGCGCAGAAGAGTTGTTGCGCGAACTCGCCGGCCCGGCTGCGGTGCTGCGGGAAGACCAGTGGACGGCCATCGAGGCCCTCGTCGTGCACCGGCGGCGGGCGCTGGTGGTGCAGCGGACCGGTTGGGGCAAGTCGGCGGTCTACTTCATCGCGGCGAAACTGCTTCGCGCACAGGGCCTCGGTCCGACGGTGATCGTCTCTCCACTGTTGGCGTTGATGCGCAACCAGGTTGCCTCCGCCGAGCGGGCGGGCGTCCGTGCTGCCACCATCAACTCCGGCAACATGACCGAGTGGGACGAGATCCATCAGCAGGTCGCCTCGGGCGAGCTCGACGTGCTGCTGGTCAGTCCGGAGCGATTGAACAACCCGGATTTCCGCGATCAGGTGCTGCCGTCCCTGGCAGGTGATGCGGGCCTGGTCGTGGTCGACGAAGCACATTGCGTCTCCGACTGGGGCCACGATTTCCGGCCCGACTATCGACGTATCAGAACCCTGATCGCCGAGTTGCGCGACGGCATCCCCGTGCTCGCGACCACAGCAACGGCGAACGACCGCGTGGTGGACGACGTAGCGGCACAGCTGGGTGTCGGCGGCGGCGACACGCTCGTACTGCGCGGCGGGCTCGCACGCGACTCTCTGCGCATGGCCGTGGTGAAGATCGACAACGCCACCGAACGGGCGGCGTGGCTCGCCGATCACCTGAAAACGCTGCCGGGTTCGGGAATCATCTACACGCTGACGGTCTCGGCCGCGAAGGACCTCGCAGCGCTGCTCACCGATCAGGGCCACGTGGTGGCGTCCTACACCGGTCAGACGGATCCGACCGAGCGCGAATCGCTCGAAGGTGACCTGCTGGCCAACCGAGTCAAGGCCCTCGTCGCCACCTCCGCATTGGGGATGGGCTTCGACAAGCCCGATCTCGGCTTCGTCGTGCACATGGGGGCACCGTCGTCTCCGATCTCGTATTACCAGCAGGTAGGCCGAGCCGGTCGCGCCACCGAGCGCGCCGATGTGGTGCTGCTGCCCGGTCACGAGGATCGCCAGATCTGGAGCTACTTCGCCTCCGTCGCATTCCCCCGCGAGCATCTGGTGCGGCAGGTCATCGATGCCCTGAACACCGACAAGGCCCAGTCGACGCAGGCGCTGGAGCCCTTGGTCGAGCTCAATCGCAGCAGGCTGGAGATGGTGCTGAAGGTTCTCGACGTCGACGGCGCGGTCAGACGCGTTCGTGGCGGTTGGATGGCCACCGGGGAGCAGTGGACGTACGACGCGGGACGTTACGAGCGTCTCGAACAGGCCAGGGACCGCGAACAGCAGGCCATGATCGACTACCAGGGCACCGACGGCTGCCGGATGGAGTTCCTGCGGAGGCAACTCGACGACCCGGATCTGGGCGCACCCGGTAGCGAGTCCGACAGGTGCGGACGGTGC